>JANNVF010000337.1:0-16084 GCA_031414315.1 Hyphomonadaceae bacterium
GCAGTGGCGCGCCCCGCGGCGCGCGGGTTGCGCCGTAGCCGGATGGGTGTGCTGGTGTATAAATCCGCGCGGGTAGCGGACGCGACACAGGTATGAGCGCACATCCCATCGATCACGGCGATATCGAAGCGCTGGCCCAGATTCTCGAAAACGAGAAGGTGGGCCATTGCCGGATCCGGTCGCTGTGTTTCGGATTGTTCGTGTTTTGTTTTGCAGCGCTGGTATTCGCGATCGGCGTCCTGACGTACCTGCTCGTCACGGCGCGTCTCGGCGACGACATCGCCAGCCGTTCGCTGAGCTTCCTGCAGTTGCTCACGCCGCTGTCGGCGGCGGTCGTCGGGTTTTTCACGAGCTGGTGGACCGCGCAGAACTGCATCAACTCGATCGAGCGGACGCTGTTTGCCGCACGCTCCGGCCGTCATCGCCTGTTCGCGAGTTTTCTCCAGCAGCTCCAGTGCGCCGACAAGAAGAAGCAGCGCATGATGCTTGAGGTGGTGTCCGCGCTGGTGACCTAGCGCAGAAGGAGTGGGGGCATGTCCGACAAGGCCGAAGACGACCTGATAGCGCTTGTGGCGAGCGAACAGCGTGGCTTCCGGCGCATCCTGTTTGCGGGTCTCGCGGTGCTGATCGTGCTGGTGGCGATGTCAGCGGCGCTGGGCGTCTACTATTTCAACGCGTCGAATGCGTTGTCGGAGACGTCGGACCGGTTGCAGCGGGAAGCGTTCGACACGCGCATCCGGATGGATCAGCAGAACAATCGCGTGGCCGCGCAGGAAGGCGCCATTCGCCGCGCCTACGAGGATTTCCGTGTCGCCAATGGCGCCACCGGCGCGGGCGCGCAGCAGGTCCCCGCGCTGGAGGCGGTGCGCGCCTACGTGCAACGGGGCAGGCACGCGCTGGCCGACGAGCGTCTGATCGAAGCCGCAGCGGAAGGCCCCGATGGCGCAAGCGCAACGCACTGGGTGTTCGTCGGCGCTGCGGCGTTGCTGGCGTGGGAGCGCGGTGGCGAACAGATCCAGCGCGGCGCGACGGCGCTGCCCGAGCGGCTGCTGACCGCTGAGCAGGCATTTGCAAAGGCGCTCACCGATCCGGCGCTCGCGCCACTTGCGCACAACGGCATCGCGTGGGTGCGTTTTATCAACGCGTCATCGCAACGGTCGAATTTCGCGCAACGCGATTGCGAGGCGGTGCTGCAGGCGGTGACGGCGGGCGCGGCTGGTGGGCGTCCCGGGCCTCAGCCGCTCTACTGGCAAGCCCAGTGCGAACGCAAGCTGGGACGCACGCGCGAGGCGTTGCGCGACTATGCGCTCGCGCTGGCGGAAAGCGGCGACGGCGCGGGCGCCTCGCCCGACGCCTCCGAGATGACGCTGGCGATGAATGCCTATCATGGCATGGGCACGGTGCTGGTCGCGGCGTTCGCAGCCCCCGATGACGCCGAGATGCGCGCCGCGATCGACCTCGCCACCCGCGCATGCGGGCGGGGCGTCGAGACGACGGGCACGCCGCGCGCGCGGTTGGCGCTGGCGTGTCTGGATCAAGCGATCCGTCTGCGCCAGCGGTTGCGGCAGACCGACAACTCGGTGAGCGGCACGGCGGAGAACAAGGGCTTCGCGTATTTGCGCGACGGTGATTTTGAGCGCGCCTTCGCCAACGCGACGGCGGTCGAGCGGACGGGCCTGTTTGCCTGGAACGAGCTGGTGCGTGCGCTGTCGGCCGCGCACATCGCGACGCCGGCGGCGTTTCGGGCGCGGCGGGAGGCGTTGCGCAACGTCTCCTTCTTCCGGGTGAGCCAGTTCAACGTCTGCGAGTTGGGGGTGTTGCTGGACCCGGCACTGTTTGAGGAAGCGCGCGGGCTCATCGCGGGCCAGCACAAGGGCGAAAAGGTCGCGTGCCCCTGACCGCCGCGGCGGCCACGTCTGGCGCCTAATGTTGCACGCCCCCGATGACGCCGGCCCGGGCCGGCGCTAACGTCCGCGCCGTCCTTCTCCTCAGCAGCGATCCCCTCATGCCCATCCGCCGACCTGTGCCGTTCGACACCGGCCCCGTGCACTTCGTCGGAATCGGCGGCATCGGCATGTCCGGCATCGCGGAGGTGATGCTCAACCTCGGCTACACGGTGCAGGGGTCGGACGCGAAAACGTCGGCCAACACCGAGCGGCTGGCTGCGAACGGCGCGCGCATCATCATCGGGCACGCACCGGAAAACGTCGGCGACGCCGGCGTTGTGGTGATCTCCTCGGCGATCAAGGGCGCCAATCCGGAAGTGGACGCCGCACGCGCCCGCGGCGTGCCCGTGGTGCGCCGCGCCGACATGCTGGCCGAGCTCATGCGCCTGAAGTGGACCGTCGCCATCGGCGGCACCCACGGCAAGACGACGACGACCTCCATGGTCGGCACGCTGCTGGAAGCGGGGGGCCAAGACCCCACGGTCATCAACGGCGGCATCATCAACGCCTACGGCTCGAACACCCGCATGGGCGAGGGCGACTGGATGGTGGTCGAGGCCGACGAGAGCGACGGCACCTTCACGCGCCTGCGCGCCATCGGCGTGGTGGTGACGAACATGGACGCCGAACACCTCGATCACTACGGCTCGGTGGAGGCGATGAACGCGGCGTTCCAGACATTTGTGGAATCGATTCCGTTCTACGGTTTTGCGGTGCTGTGTATCGACCATCCGCAGGTGCGTGCGCTGGCCGATCTCATCGTCGACCGCCGCGTCATCCGTTACGGTTTCGACGCGGAGGCCGATGTGTGCGGCACGAATGTGCGCACCACCAAGGACGGCTCCACGTTCGACGTGATCGCGCGCACGCGGGGAGCCGGGCCGGGCGTGACGCTGCACGATCTCTTCCTGCCGGTGGCGGGGCGCCACAACATCCAGACTGCGATCGCCGCGATCGCGGTGGCCCGCGAACTCGGCGTCGCCGACGGCGGCATCCGCAAGGGTCTGAAGAAGTTCAGCGGCGTGAAACGGCGCTTCAGCACGGTTGGCGTCTGGAACGGCGTGCGTATCATCGACGACTACGGCCACCACCCGGTGGAGATCGCCGCCGTGCTGAAGGCGGCGCGCGAAATCACCGACGGCAAGGTCATCGCCGTGATGCAGCCGCACCGCTACACCCGCCTGCGCGACCAGTTCGATGCGTTCGCCGCCTGTTTTGCCGACGCCGATGTGGTGGCGGTGAGCGATGTCTATCCCGCCGGCGAGCAACCCATCGACGGCATCAGTGCGGAGTCGCTGGTCAAGGCGATCAAGGCGAGTGGCCACAAGGGGGCCTCGAAGCTCGCGTCGTTCGACGATCTTCCAGCGTTCGTGAGCAAGTCGGCGAAGGACGGCGACGTGGTCGTCTGCCTCGGCGCCGGCGACATCACCGCGCACGCCAACGCGCTGCCCGGCAAGCTTGCGGCGGATTGAGCGTGGACGGCGCTGCTTCTCCGCTCGCGCAGGCCGGCGTCTATCGCCGCGACGTGAAGGCGAGCCTCGCACGGGTCTGGGAAAACGTGTTCGACTGGGAACACCTGCCCAGCCTGCACGCACGCGACTTCGCGGCGTGTACCCTGATCGACCGCGGCGGCTGGGGCTGGCGCGTGCGGCTGGTCAACCAGCCCAGCGATGAAACGAAAGCGCAGCTGCTGGAGATGCGCGCCGACAAACCGGCCAACCAGTATGTGGTCACGACGCTGGAGGGCCCCGGTGCGGGAACCCAAATCCGCACGCGGCTCACGCCGCACGCAGCGCAGCACACCGGCGTAGAAGTCACGTTCCATGTCCCGGAGCAACGACCGGAACGCCTCGCGGCGATCGGCGCCCGCTACGTCGAAGCATATAGGCGCCTCTGGGCCGAAGATGAAGTGATGATGCGCGTGCGCGAACGGGCGCTGGCGCATGCGCGGCGTACGAAGCGTGCGGCGGCGAAATCGCGTCGTCTCGGCGCAGAGGCGGACGTGCGTGCGCGGCTGCCGCTGATGGTGACGTTCGGCGGCGCGCGGTTCCGCATCGTCGACCTCGACGGCGTGCTGATCGCACACGCCGCGACATGCCCGCACTGGTTGGGGCCGCTGGAGGAAGCGCCGGTGATCGACGGCTGCATCACATGTCCGTGGCATGGCTATAGCTTCGACCTATGCACCGGCGAGAGCACGGATGGGCGCGGCTACAAACTCGAAACGCCGCCACGCATCGTCATCGACGCCGGTGTCGTGACGCTCGTCGCGTCCGACTGAGATGGCCGTGCTCAACGTCGGCATCGGCGGCTGCGGCGTTGCGGGGTTGGCGCTCGGCGCGTTTCTCGCGTGCGCAGGCCATCGCGTCACCGTGTTCGACAAGCTCGCAGCGCCCGCGCCGCTGGGCTCAGGCCTCATCCTGCAGCCGGCCGGCATGGCGGTGCTGCACGCGCTTGGTCTTGATGCGCGCATGACCGAGCTTGGCGCGCGGATCGACCGGCTGTTTGGCCGGGCCCATCCGTCCGGTCATGTCGTGCTCGACGTGCGTTATGCGGCGCTGCCGGGCGATCTGCATGGCGTCGCCGTGCATCGCGGCGCCGTGTTCGACGCGGTGCTCGGCGCGGCGCTGCGCGCGGGTGTCGCGATGGAGCCGCTGAGCGACGTGGTCGGCGCTGACGAACGGTGTTTCATCTTCGCGGACGCCCGCCGCTCCGCGAAGTTCGATCTGCTGGTCGACGCGCTCGGCGTGCGCTCGCCGCTGTCGCCCAAGAAGGGGACGGCGCTGGCGTACGGCGCGCTGTGGGGCAATCTCGACTGGCCAGCGGGCAATGTGTTCAACGCGCACGCGCTGGAGCAGCGCTACGAGCGGGCGCACAAGATGGTCGGCGTGCTGCCGATTGGGCGGCTCAACGAGAACGCGCCTGCGCAGGCCGCGTTTTTCTGGAGCCTGCGCGGCGACGCTTACGCGGCGTGGCGTGCAGCGCCGCTTGATGCGTGGAAGGATCAGGTGCGTGCGCTGTGGCCGCAGACCGAGCCGTTTCTCGCGCAGGTGACAGCGCACGATAATCTGGTGTTTGCGCAGTACGCGCACCGCACGTTGTCGTCGCCGCTCTCGCGCGATCTCGTGCACATCGGCGACAGCTATCACTGCACCAGCCCGCAACTCGGGCAGGGCGCCAACATGGCGCTGCTTGATGCGTTCGCGCTGGCGCATGCGCTCGCACGCCACGCCGACCGCGCGGAGGCGCTGGCCGCTTACGCCCGCATGCGCCAGCTGCACGTGCGCCTCTACCAGACCGCGAGCTGGATGTTCACGCCGGTCTATCAGTCCGACAGCACGCTGCTGCCGATCCTGCGCGATCGTATCGCTGGGCCACTCTCGAAAATTCCGCCCGCGCCGCAGATTTTGGCGGCCCTCGTCGCCAGCGCCATCGGCGCGCCGCTACGCGCGATCCATGGCCGTGGCGCGCCCGCGCCGGCAATGCTACCGAGCGCCGATGTCGCTTCCTGACTCCTCTTCCTCCTGGCCGCCCGTGCGCGGCAAGCTGCTTCGCGATGAGGCGCTCGCGCCCTATACCTGGTTCCGCGTCGGCGGCCCGGCGGATGCGCTGTTCCTGCCGGCGGACGCCGACGACCTCGCGGATTTCCTGCGCGCGCTGCCCGCCGATGTGCCGGTGTATCCATTCGGCGTCGGCTCCAACCTCATCGTGCGCGATGGCGGCATGGTCGGCGTCGTGGTGCGGCTCGCGGGACGGGCGTTCGCGGGCGTCGACACCGATGGCCTGCGTCTTACAACCGGAACCGGCGCGCTCGACGCGATGGTTGCGCGCGCGGCGGCGAAGGCGGGGATCGCGGGGATGGAATTCTTCGTCGGCGTGCCCGGCACGATCGGCGGCGCGCTGGCGATGAACGCGGGCTGCTACGGGCGCGAGACGAAGGATGTACTGGTCAGCGCCGAGGCGATCGCGCGCAGCGGCGAACGCGTCACGCTGAGCAACGCCGACTTCGGATTTGAGTATCGGCGCAACAACGCGCCGGAAGGTCTGATCTTCATCAGCGCGACGTTCGCGGGATCAGCTGATGATCCCGCCGCAATCGACTCGCGCATGGCCGAAATCACCGCGAAACGCGAAGCGGCCCAGCCCATCCGCGAAAAGACCGGCGGCTCCACGTTCCAGAATCCGCCCGGCATGAACGCGTGGCGCCTCGTCGACGCCGCCGGCCTGCGCGGGCATCGGCGCGGCGGCGCACAGGTCAGCGAGAAGCACTGCAACATCCTGATCAACACGGGCGAATCCCCCGCCGCCGACATCGAGGGCCTCGGCGAAGAGGTGCGCGCGAAAGTGCTGGCGCACAGCGGTGTCGATCTCCACTGGGAGATCAAGCGGGTAGGCCGATGAAGACAGGTGCTACGAGAGCAATCCCATGATCATCGGCGCCGGTGATTTACCGAGCACGACGAACAGCGTGCCGTACGCCACGCCCGCCAGCAGCACCGCCAGCAGCAGCGTGCCTTTCCAGGTGGAGCGGTAGTTGGTGGTGTCGTCGGCGCCGTGGCCGTCCATGGTGGGGGTCGCGTTCATGCGTCGTTTTCCTTTCAAGGGTCTGGATTTGCTGGATGTCTTGGCGTCCTGCGGTGTGGTTAGCGCTGCCGCGACCGCGCGGGCGAGCGTGCGCGGGCCGCTGATCGCGTTCGCGCGCGTGACGGGGAAGCTGCGGCTGGCGCGCAGCGCGGGCGGGTGCTGCACGCCGTCTGCCCGCGCGACCGTGAGCTTGCCCCGGGCGGCGGCGGCGGCGGCTTCCCGGCGCAGGCCCGCCTCGGCGGCAGCGTGGCGCGACCAGACCAGCACCAGCGCCGCCGCCGTGTCGAACCGCTCCTTGTCCGCCTTGAGGTTGGGCGCGCCGACGCTGCTGGCGACAGCCAGTCCCGCCTCGGCGAGCGCCGTTGCAACGGCCGCACCGATTTCGGCGTCGGCGTCCGCGTAGGCCACAAGGACCTGCCCCATCAATTTCCCTCCGACCGTTGCTTTGACGGGGCTGGCGCGCTGGCGCATCGCAAAATCGACCGCCGCGCGCCCGCGTCCCGCAGGGCGCCGCTTACGCGAGCGGCCCCGCCCGGAAAAGGGGCACCGAAAAAAGCCGAAAAAAGCAGCCCGTCTGCGCCGGGAACGCGCATCGCTGGGGCATAATCCTTAACCTGGACCGGCTTTCTTCAATCCTGAAATTGGGAGCCGGGCATGGCGCGCGTGGCGATACTGTTGGGGGGCCTGAGCCCCGAGCGGCCGGTGAGCCTGTCCACGGGCGCGGGCTGCGTGGCCGCGTGCCTGCGGCTGGGCCACGAAGTCGCGGAAATCGATCCCCAGAACCCCGACTGGCAGGAGAGCCTCAAGGCGTTCAGGCCGGATGCCGTGCTCAACGTGCTGCACGGCGAGTGGGGCGAGGACGGCCGGGTGCAGGGCGTGCTGGAATACCTGCGGCTGCCCTACACCCACTCCGGCGTGCTCGCGTCCGCGCTGGCCATGGACAAGGCCAAGGCCAAGGCCGTGCTGTCGCTGGCCGGCATCCCACTGGCCAAGGGCAAGCTGATGGATCGCCGCGAGGCCGCGCGCGAACACCCGATGGCGCTGCCCTACGTGGTCAAGCCGAACGCGCAGGGCTCCTCGGTCGGCGTATTCATCGTGCGCGAAGGCGCCAACCGTCCACCCGAACAGCTGCTCGATCCCGACTGGACCTATGGCGAGGACGTGCTCGTCGAGGAGTTCATCGGCGGGCGCGAATACACGGTCGCCGTGCTCGGTGAGAAAACCGGTCCGCGCGCGCTGGCCGTGACCGAGATCATCCCGGCCGGCGAATGGTACGACTACAACGCCAAGTACGCCGACGGCGGCTCGCGTCACGAACTCCCCGCAAGGATTTCGCAAGACATGACGGGCAGCATGATGCGGTGGGCCGAGACCGCGCATGAAGCGCTGGGCTGCCGTGGCCTGACCCGTTCCGATTTCAAATGGGATGAGGCGACCGGCAAGGTCTGTCTCATCGAGGTGAACACGCAGCCCGGTATGACGCCAACCTCGCTCGCCCCCGAACAGGCCGCGTATTGCGGCATGAGCTACGACCAGCTCGTCGCGTGGATCCTGGAGGATGCCTCGTGGCCCCGGTGAAGCGTCCGACCAAGCGTCGCGGCCCCCCGCCGCGCCCGCCGCAGAAGGTGTCGCGCCTGGCGCGCATCAAGCTGGATGGCGGCGCGCAGTGGGAGGCGATGGCCAGGCAGCGGCGCGCGCGCAAGCCCGGCGTCACGCTGGCCGGCGCGCTGCTGATCGGCGGCGCGGCGATCGCCGGCGCATCGTGGATCGGCGGCTCTCTGTTTGATGCGCGCGAGGCGATGTACGCCAGCGCCGATGGCATCGCGACGGTCGCCGGCATGAAGGCGATCATCGACGTGCGTGGCGTTGAAGGTCAGCGCAAGGCGGAAGTGGAGGCCGTGGCGCTGCCGCATGGCCGGGTCTCGATCATGGCCGCCAGCCCCGACAAGGTGAAGGACAACGTCGAGAGCCTCGACTGGGTGGAAAGCGCCACCGTTTCACGGCTCTGGCCGTCCACCATTCGCATCACTGTCTCGCGCCGCGACGCGTTCGCGCTCTGGCAGGAGAACGGCGCGATCACAGTCGTCGACGCCGCCGGCGAGCGCGTCCACGGCGCGCGCCCCGCGGAGTACGCGTACCTGCCGCGCATCGTCGGCATGGGCGCTGGCCCCGCCGCCGAACCCGTTCTCGTGGCGCTGGAGGAATTGCCCGCCATTCGCGCCCGGCTCGTGGCGTTCGTGCGTGTGGGTGACCGGCGCTGGAGCGTGAAGATGCGCAGCGGCACGGAGGTCGTGCTGCCGGAGATCAATCCGGTCGGCGCGCTCGTGCGGCTTGAAAAGATGCTGCGCGACAATCCGACGATGGACCGCACCTACGCGCGGCTCGACATGAGTGTCGAAGGCCGCATGTACGCGCAGCCGCGCAAGGTGCTGTCGGCCGCGCCGCCGTACGTGCAGCCCGCCGCCTACAACGCCAGAGGGGCGTGAGCGCCGTGGGCGCGTTCGAAGCCCGCTTTTCCGGTCGCAGCGCACCCGCGCCGATGTTCGCCGCCGTCGATATCGGCGCGGGAAAGCTCGCCTGCCTGATCGCCAGGGCCGCCCTCGATCCCGATCTCGAACAACCCATCGACATGATCGGCGTGGGCTGCGTTCCGGTGCGCCGGAAGGCCGGCGACGGCCCCGACGCCGATGCGCATGCGCGCCTCGCACGGGTCGCCATCGACCAGGCTGTCCGCATGGCGGGCGACGTCGCGCCCCCATTCGCCGCCGCCTATTCCGGGGCCGATCTGGCCTCGACGCCCGCCACCGGCACAGTGCGCATGCGGCGTGGGGAAGTCGGGCCACGCGACGTCGCTGGCGCCATCGCCGCGGCGCGTGCGCAGGTGGAGCTGAACGGTCGACGGCTGCTGCATGCAGCGCCCTTGCGCTATCGCATCGATGGCGGCGATCCGGTGATCGACCCGCGCGGCATGGCCGGCGCCGAGCTAAGCGCCGACATCTGCTTCACCCACGCGCCCGCAGAAAATGTCGCGGCGCTGGAAGCCGCGCTCGAGGCGGCGTTCGCGCGCCCGGCGTTTCTGGTGGCCGCCCCGTTCGCCGCCGGACACGGGGTGCTGACCGTCGAGGAGCGCGAAGCCGGCGCCATCGTGGTCGATCTGGGCGAGGCCGGCGCGGGTATCGCCATCTTCCGCCACGGCGGGCTGGTGCATGCCGAAACCCTGCCGGGCGGCGGCGCGCGCCTGACGCTCGATCTCGCGGCGCGGCTGGGCACGACGTTCGCGGTGGCCGAGCGCGCCAAGCTCCTGCATGGCGGGTTGACCGGCGATCACGATTCCAGCGAGGCGGTCGAAGTGCCCGTGATCGGCGGCGACGGCCGGCTGGAGCCGGGCATGGCGCTGCGCGGCGCGTTTGCCGAGGCGCTCGTGCCGCGCCTTGAAGAAATTTTCGTCCGCATCGCCTCGCGGCTTGATCTGGCGGGTTACGGCAATGACACCAATCCGCTCGGCGTGGCGCTCACCGGCGGGGTCAGCCAGACGCCGGGCATCCGCATGCTGGCCGCGCGGGTGCTGAAACGCCCCGTCCGCATCGGCCAGCCGCTGGATTTCGGCGGCCTGGAGGACGCTTCCGGCGGCGGCGCGTTCGCCGTGGCGGCGGGGTTGATCCGCTGCGGACTGGAGCGCGCGGTGGAAACCGCGCCGGAACGGCCACGCGCACCGGTTGTGCCCCTGGCGCCCTCGATCGACGCGCCAGCCGTGCGCCGCAAGGTCGGCAGCGCCGTTGCATGGATTAAAGAAAATTTCTGAAGCTGCGTTCACCCGCTGGCGCCATTGACGCGAGTCTGTGAAAACGCTGTCAGGGCCCATATGCGAGGTGCACTGCGCGAGCGGCCCCAGGCGAACACCCATGATCCACAACAGCACGCCGTCCCTGCATGAACTGAAGCCGCGCATCGTTGTGTTCGGCGTCGGTGGCGCGGGCGGCAACGCGGTCAACAACATGATCGACGCCCGGTTGCAGGGCGTCGAGTTCGTGGTGGCCAACACCGACTCCCAGGCGCTGCTGCGCGCCAAGACCGACAACCGCATCCAGCTCGGCGCTTCGATCACCGAAGGCCTGGGCGCCGGCGCGCGCCCGGAAGTGGGGCAGGCGGCGGCGCAGGAATCGACCCCGGAGATCATGGAGTTCCTGGAAGGCGCGCACATGGTGTTCGTCGCCGCCGGTATGGGCGGCGGCACGGGGACCGGCGCCGCACCCGTCATCGCAAGAGCGGCGCGCGAGCGCGGCATCCTGACCGTGGCGGTAGTGACCAAGCCATTTCACTTCGAAGGCCAGCGCCGGATGCAACTTGCCGAAGCGGGCGTGCAGGAACTGCGCAAGCACGTCGACACGCTGATCGTCATCCCGAACCAGAACCTGTTCCGCATCGCCAACGACCGCACCACGTTCGCCGAAGCGTTCCAGATGGCCGACCAGATCCTCTACTCCGGCGTGCGCGGCGTGACCGATCTGATGGTCATGCCCGGCCTCATCAACCTCGACTTCGCCGACGTGCGCACCGTGATGGCCGAGATGGGCACCGCGATGATGGGCACCGGGGAGGCCGCAGGTCCCAACCGCGCGCTCGACGCCGCCCATGGCGCGATCACCAACCCGCTCCTCGACATCGTGTCGATGAAAGGCGCCAAGGGCGTGCTCATCAACATCACCGGCGGCTTCGACATGACGCTGTACGAGGTTGATGTCGCCGCCAACGAGATCCGCGCGGAGGTCGACCCCAACGCCAACATCATTCTCGGCTCCACGTTCGACGAGATGATGCAGGGCTCGATCCGCGTGTCGATCGTGGCCACGGGCATCGACGACGAAGCGGTGGTGACGATGAACACGGTGGTGCCGCCGGCGCGCAAGGCGTCGGACGTGTACGGCGCAGCGCCCCCACGCCGCCTCTCGCCGCCA
The DNA here is from genome assembly GCA_031414315.1 of Hyphomonadaceae bacterium. Lineage (GTDB taxonomy): Bacteria > Pseudomonadota > Alphaproteobacteria > Caulobacterales > Aquidulcibacteraceae > VFBF01. Next base: position 11,486 of record JANNVF010000337.1, read on the forward strand.
ATCGACGACGCGTCCATGCCCGTGCTGACGCCGATCGCGCCACCGCCCGGCGCCTACGACGAGCCGCGTCCGAGTTTCGCGCGCGCGGAAGAGGAGCGCGCAGGCAAGGGTTTCAACCTGTTCGGATGGATGCGTGGCGGTGACGGCACAGCCCCGGAAGCACCCGCAGTTGACCGCGCGCCGCCGCCGCAGGAGCCCGCCCCGCAGATGGATGAAGACCTCGAAATCCCTGCGTTCCTGCGCCGCCAGATGACGCCGCGCTGACCATGCGCCGGCTCTCGGTGTTCAACTCCGTCACGCTCGACGGCTACTTCACCGGCGTCGATGGCGACATGAGCTGGGCGCACGCGGGCGGCGATGATCCCGAGTTCACCGCGTTCACTACCGACAACGCCAAGGGCGGCGGCGTCCTCGTGTTTGGCCGCGTCACCTACGCCATGATGGCGAGCTGGTGGCCGACGCCCGCTGCGGCGCAGGCCATGCCCGTCGTCGCCGAGCGCATGAACAGCCTCCAGAAGATCGTGTTCTCGCGCACGCTCGATGCAGCGACGTGGGCCAACACGACGCCGCTCAAGGGCGATCCCGCCACGGAGATGCGCAGGCTCAAGGCTGAGCAAGGCCCTGACATGGCGATCCTGGGGAGCGGCACGATCGTGGCGCAGCTGGCGGACGCCGGGCTGATCGATACCTATCAGGTGGTGGTGACCCCGATCGCACTCGGCAAGGGGCGCACGATGTTCGATGGCATGGCCGCGCCGCTGAGCCTGAAGCTCGTGTCGTCGCGGACGTTCAGGAACGGCAAGGTGGTGCTGAGCTACGAACTGGGGCGCTAGCGTTCGCCGGCGCCATGACCACGGAGCCCAGATGAAAGCCTACCTCGTGCTTGATTTCGCCATTCACGATCTAGCTGGCTTCAGGCCTTACATCGAGAACGTGCCCGCCTACATCGAACGGCACGGCGGCAAGTACATCGTCCGCGGCGCCGCACCGACGCCGGTGGAAGGTGACTGGTCGCCCGAGCGCCTGGTGGTCATCGAATTTCCCGCGCGGGCAAACGCGGAACAGTTTCTCGCCGATCCCGAGTTTCAGGAGCTGGCCAAAATCCGTCACCGGACGACGACCAGCAAACTCGTGCTCGTCGATGGGTGCGAAGCGTAGCGCCAGCAGCGTTCGCTCAGATATCGCCCTTCAGCCTTGCCAGCAGCGGCGCATCACGCGGCGACAGCCGCTTCTCCGCCTGCAGATCTTCCAGAATGGCGATCGCGCGCGAGCGGTGCATCACCTGATCGTCCTCGCCCAGCGTGGCGATCAGCGCGTGCACCACCGCCTGGAAGCGGCGGTAGCGCGGGTCGGCGGGGTCGTTTGAACGAAGCCCTTCGGCGATGCGCAGTTCCTGTTCCCACGCCGTGCGCGCCGCGACGGAATCACCGACCGCGCTGGCCGCCATGCCGAGGCGCTCCAGGCAGATGCCCAGATCGCGCTTCAGGCTCGGATCCTTCGGCGAGCGCCGCGCCAGCGCCATGCGGATTGACAGGCTCGATTCAAAATGCCGGCGCGCGAGCGATGCGTCGCCCGCCGCCAGCGCCACGTCGCCGAGCTTGGTGTCGCTGACCGCGAGATCGCGCGTCCACGGGCCGGGTTCGGCTTCGCCAGCAGCGAAGCGCGCGCGGATGTCGCGGGCGGTGGCGTACAGGCGCGCGCCGCCGGCCTGATCGCCCATGCGCATCGCCACGTCACCGCAGCGGTCGCGCGCGATGGCGTCTTCGCGGGCCCAGAACGTGCCGCTCGGATCGCGCGCCGCCCACGCCGAGACGATCGCGGAGGATTCGCCGAACGCCTCGCGCGCGGCGTCGAGCTTGTTTTCAGCGATCGCGGTTTCGCCGATGCGCGACCACAGTCCCGCCAGTTCGCGCGCGGGATCGGGATCGTCGGGCCGGCGCGTCACCAGCCGATCGACAACACCCACGCCCTGGAAGAAACACGCGCGCGCCACGGCCAGATCGTTGGCGACGCGGGCCGCGTCCCCGAGCTTGCGCCAGGAGATCGCGAGGTCGCGCGCCCAGTCGATGTTACCGGCGTCACGCACCGCAAGCTGCGTGCGCACCGCGAGCCCACGCTCGTAGGCGGCGCGCGCGGCGGCGATGTCGCCTTCGGCGCGGGCGAGATCACCCAGCTTGGCCCAGCTCGCGCCCAGATCGCGCGCCCAGTCTGGGTTGAGTGTGTCGCGGGCGATGAGCGTCTCCATCAGCCGGCGCTTTTCCTCGAAGTGGACGCGGGCGCGGGCCAGATCGCCGATGGCGAGCGCCAGATCGCCCAGCCGTTCGTGCCCGACGCCGATGTCGGCCTGCAGCTGGCCGATCTCGGGAGCGGACTCCGCCAGCGCCACGCTGATCGCGAGGCTCTCCTGATAGCCCTGCCGGGCCTCCGCCATGTCGCCCTTCATCGCCGCCACGTCGGCGACGCGGCCCCAGCCGAGCGCCAGGTTGCGCAGCACCTCCGGGTCGTTTCCGTCCTCGTCGCGCAGTTCCTCGTGCACGGTCTTGAACGCCATGAAGGCTTCGCGGGCCTCCTCCAGCCGTCCGGCCCGCAGCGCCAGATCGCCCAGATCGTGGGCGGCGATTGCCCGTTCGCGCGGCGTCTTGGCGCATCGGAAGCCGCGCACTGCAATGTCCCACGCCCCCGAATTGTCGCCGCTGGCTGAAACCAGCCGGGCGAGACCCAGGTGGGCGGCGTAGTGATCGGGGTCGAGGGACACCGCGTGCTCGTAGGCGGCAATGGCCTTTTCCGCGTCGAAGCCGCGCGCGATGGCGCCGGCGCGGCGGGCGGCCTCGGCGGCGTCCGGCCCTTGTCCCGCACGGGCGCGCGCCATCAGCGCCTCGTACGTGCGGCGAGCTTCGTCAAGATTGGTCGGCGCCGTGGTCGTCATGAATCAGAGATCTTACACGTTTGGGGCGAGTGGGCCTCTCGTTCCTATCCTGAACAGCGGCGCGCGCGCGAGTGCCGTGACGCCATGATCGCTCGTCACAAACAGTCACAGTGATTGTGTTGAGCGGGCGGGGACCGGTCTCTATCGGACCCGTGGGGAAGGCGGACCGTCTCGTAAGGGGCGGGGGATCCGAGGTCAGCACAGTGGAACGTCAGCATACGATTGCCAGCCCGGCGGTTTGCGCCGGAGTCGGGGTCCATTCAGGCATGCGCGCGCGCATGGTCGTGCTGCCGGCGCCTGCGGGCACGGGTATCGTCTTCGTCCGCTCCGATGAAAAGGACCGGGACGCGCGCATTCCGGCCCATGCGGGCCTCGTTTCTACCACCAATCTGGGCACCACGCTGCGCAACGCCGCCGGCGTTGAAATCGCCACCGTTGAGCACTTCATGGCCGCCTGTGCGGGCCTGGAGATCGACAACCTCGTGGTCGAGGTGGACGGCCCGGAACTGCCGATCCTCGATGGCTCGTCTGCGCCATTCGTGCAGTTGCTGATGAACGCGGGCCTGCGCGCGCAAGGCGCGCCGCGCCAGTGCATCGAAATCCTCGAGCGGATCGAAGTCGTCGTCGGGACCAAGTCTGCGGCGCTGGAGCCGGCCGATCGGGCCGAATTCGACGTCACGATCCGCTACGCCGACGCGCCGATCGGCGTGCAGCACCTGCGCTATTTCCCCAGCCGCGCGGCGTTTCTCGACGAAATCGCCGAAGCGCGCACCTATGGCTTCCTGAAGGACGTGGAGCGGCTGCATGCCGTCGGCCGCGGCCTCGGCGCCTCCTACGACAACACCGTGGTGATCGATCAGGGCCGCGTCATGAACGACGAGGGCCTGCGGTTCGACGACGAATTCGTCCGCCATAAAATTCTGGACGCCATCGGCGACCTGGCGCTCGCCGGCGCGCCGATCCTCGGCCGCTACGTCGCCGACCAGCCGGGCCATGACCTCAACGCGCGTCTGGTCAAGGCGCTGCTGGACGCCCCCCACGCCTGGCGCTGGGCCGACGCGGACGCGGAAGCCTCCTTGGCCATCGCTGGCTAGTCCGACGGGGAGGGCCGCTGTCTGCGGTCCTGCCAGCCGGCTTTGCGGCGAGGCGCGGCTCATGTATTCACCCGCTTCGCGAGGAACCGCGCCGCGATCCGGTCGCAAATGCCCGCTAGAGGTCGCCGCATGACGCAACGCAGCCACACCATCACCAAGGCCCTCGCGGTCGTTCTCCTCGCCGCCGGACTTTCGGCCTGCGGCGGCAAGGCCAAAGAGGCGTTGCAGTATCAGGAGCAGCCGGTCGAGCAGCTCTACAACAGCGCCGCCGACCTGCTGGACCAGCGCCGCTGGACCGAAGCGGCCACCGCGTTCGAGGAAGTCGAGCGCCAGCACCCGTATTCGTCTTGGGCCCGCCGCTCGATGCTGATGACGGCCTACGCCAAGTACCAGTCCAACCAATACGACGAGTCCATGGAGGCCGCTCGGCGCTTCGTGGCCCTGCACCCCGGCAACGAGGGCGCGCCGTACGCCTACTACCTGATCGCCATCTGCCAGTTCGAGCAGATCATGGACGTGGGCCGCGACCAGAAGACCACCGAAGAGTCGCTCGCAGCACTGCAGGAAGTCGTGCGCCGC
>JANNVF010000338.1:0-17165 GCA_031414315.1 Hyphomonadaceae bacterium
ACCGAGGAGCTGGTGCAGGCCGGCGTGTTCGTGGCCGCCGCCGGTCTCAAGAACGACGCGCTGGCCAAGCGTATCGTCTTCAATGGCGAAGGGCGCGTCATCACCGACGGGCCGTTCACCGAGAGCAAGGAACTGGTCGCCGGCTTCTCGATCTGGGAGGTCAAGGACATGGACGAGGCGATGGCCTGGGTGGCGCGCATGCCCTCGGCGCCGGGCATGAAGGGCGCGCTGGAAATCCGGCCGTACTACGAGGCGGAAGATCTCTCCGCGTTCATGACGCCGGAAGAACTTGCCGCGCCCCGCGACGGTGAGCGCGGCAAGCTCGGCGTCGCCTGAAACTTAGCGCGACAGCCACCGGAACGCGTCCGCGAGGAAAGCCTTCGCATTCTCCCGCACAGGCGTGCCGTGCGCCATCAGCACCTGCGCCGTCGGCCACACCAGAATGCGCTGCAGCGCGGCCCGCGCGGCGCGGCGGTCGGTGAAGGCGACGCGGAATTTCTGCGGCACCTGCGGCGTCGGTCCCACCATGCGGTCCAGCCGCGCGATGAGCGCGCGCCAGCCGGTGAACCAGCCGGGCGGGAAGTTCTGCAGCAGGTCGGTGAACAGCACCGTGCCGCTGGCGCGATGGAAGAACACGACCTCGGTGGTGATCGCGTTGCCGCGCATCGGCGCCTGGTCGATGTGATCGGCCCAGCCGGGCTCCGACGCATCGCCAAGCTCGCCGGCGAAGGCGATATCCTTGCGCCGGTCGCGCAGGCCCGGGGCCGCATACACCTTCGCGTCGGAATAAGCGTCACGCCACGCGGCAATAAATCGATCATGCAGCCCGTTGGGCGCGACGATAAATGTCACTACGCCCAGCGCATCCACCTCCGCGCGCAGCGCATCGGAGATCGCGGTCGGAGACCACACGAAGAGAGCGCCATCCGTCAGACGGATGATCGCCATGCGCGTGAGATAGCGGAACCCACCGACAGAAACACTCGTCCCGTCGACGATCCAGATCTCGTGGCCGAATTCCTGAAGCGTCATGTCGCCGGCGTCTCCGCCACGTGGAAGCGCGGCTTGCCGATCAATAAAAACGCCAGCGCCCCGCACAGGAACGCGCCGCCTGCTGCGATCACCGCGGTGTCGTAGGCCCCGGTCCAGTCGTGGATGCGCCCGATCAGCAGCACGCCGGCGATGGTGCCGGTGTAACCCACCAGCAGCACCGCGCCGAAGATCGCGCTGTAGCAGCGCAGGCCGAACACGCGGCTGATGAACCACGCCATCACGTCGGTCTCCGCGCCCTGCTGCATGCCGATGAGCAGGGCTGCGGCGAACGCGAACGACGGTTGCCCCGCAAACAGCAGCAGGCAGCCGAGCGCGGGCGCCAGCGTGAACGCGCAGGCCACGCGCGCGGCGGGCAGGCGGTCGATCAACGCGCCGCAGCCGAGGCGTCCGATGATCAGGCCCGATGCATAGACCGAGAGCGCCTGCGCCGCGCCGGCCGCACTCAGGCCCTTGTCTTCCATGAGCGGCGCGAGCTGGCTCAGCAGACCCGTGCCTGCCGCGTTGATCGCTGCGAGCGCCAGCGCCAGCAGCCAGAACGGCGCGGTGCGCATGGCTTCGCGTGGGCTCATGCCGGTGAGGTGTGAGGGTGAAGCAGCCGGCGTATCGTGGGTGATTGGCGTTGGCGGATGCGCGCGCACCAGCAGCAGCATCGCCGGCAGGCCGACGCAGCCGGCCATCACCGCGAGCGCCAGATAGCCCGCGCGCCAGCCGTGCTCGGCCATCACGGACTGCAACAGCGGCGGCGCAATGATCGCGAACACCGAAACGCCGAGCGTGGAGACGCCGAGTGCGAGGCCCCGGCTCTTGTCGAACCAGGCATTGATCGGCCGGGTGTAGACGAGCGTCGCCGTGCCCACCGCGAACAGACCATAGAACGTGGAGATCGCGACGAACGTCTGCAACGGCCCACGATACGTGGCGAAGGTCACGTAGAGCGCGATGAGACCCAGCGTGCACGCGGTCGCCACCGGTTTGAATCCGACGCGGTCTACCAGCCAGCCGATCAGCGGGGAGGCCAGCGCGCCGATGCCGGCGATGGCGAATACGCCGGCGATCTCGCCCCGGCTCCAGCCGAACTCCGTCGACAGCCCGGTGACGAACAGGCTGGAGATATAGAAGAACAGCCCGCCGCCGGTGCCGGCGCCGAGCGCCACGCCCAGCACGATCGGCCAGCCCCGGCGCCATTCGGCGCGCGCGCCGGTCATCGTTCAGTCTCGTGCCGCATCGGGGCAAGTGTGCGCGAGCGCGCGCGCCAGCGCAAACCCCGTATGGCGTCGAGGGGAACCGCTCGTTGGCGCCACCGTTCCTTCGGCAAGGCATGAACCGCGCCGCGCCGGCGCTGGATGCCAATGCGCATGAAGGATTTCGAGATGATCAGGTTTGGCAGAAGTTTGATGATTGCGTCCACGTTGTCGCTGATGGCGCTGGCGGGCTGTGGCACGACGACCTCGGACCGCGCGATTTCGGGCGGGCTGCTGGGTGCGGCAGGCGGCGCGGCGATCGGTGCTGCAACAGGTAACGCCGGCACGGGCGCGCTGATCGGCGGCGCCGCAGGCGCGGCCACGGGCGCGATGACGAGTCCCGATCAGGTCAACCTCGGCAACCCGGTGTGGCGCACCTGCACGCGGCGCGACGCCAACGGCAAATGCATCGCCGGACGCAACTAGACTCAACGCCTACGGCGCGGCCTCGTCGCAGTAACGGGCGAGCGCCACGTCGAGGGCGGTGACCCCGCCGGCGTCATGCGTGGTGAGCGTGACGTCGACGCGGTTGTAGACGTTCGACCATTCCGGATGGTGATCCATCTGCTCGGCCTTCAGCGCCACGCGGGTCATGAACGCGAACGCCTGCTTGAAGTCCCCGAACTGGAAGCGTTTGTGAATCGCGTCGCGGTCAGCAACGACGCTCCACTCCGGGACTTGCGCATGCGCGGCGGCGGCGCCGATTTTCGCGCGATCCGTCATATCAGCGGCAGCCCGGTGAGAACCGCCAGTTCGTGCAGCGCCTGCTCTTCGTTTTCGACCTTGATGGTGGCCATGCCCATCGCACGCGCGGGCTTCAGGTTCACGCCCAGATCGTCGAGATAGATGCAGTGGGCGGGGTCCACATCGAGCGCCTCGCACATCAGCGCATAGATGCGCGGGTCGGGCTTGCGGATGCCGACTTTCGAACTTTCGATCACATGGTGGAAACGCGCCATGATCGCGCCCACCTCGCCGGCCTTCTCGATGCTGCCGGCCATGCCGGCGCCGGCTCCGGTCTGAACGTTGTTGGTGATGCAGCCGACCTTGAAGCGCGCGCGGCAGGCCTCCAGCGCCGACACCATCTTCGGGCGGACATCGCCCGACAGCAGCGCCAGCACTTCGGCGCCGGGGATGCGGTGGCCGCGGGCGTGGCTTTCGGTGGCGAACAGGGCGTCGAACGCGGCGGCGTCGATGGCCGACCGCTCGAACTGCGCCCAGGCGTTGGTGTCGGGGTCGGCCGCGTTCACGCTGCGGATGAAGTGGCGCGGATAGCCCCGCTCGGCCTCGTAGCGGTTGAACGCCTCGAACGGGGAGGAGGTGAGCACCCCACCGAAATCCCAGATGACCGCCGCGAGCATATCCAACCCCTTAACGTGATCTTGACGACGCTTTCGTAGGATACCGGCCTCAGGGAGAGAACCCATGACCCGCTTCCTTGTCTCCGATGAAAACCCCGGCGGCTACAAGCTTGAAGACATCCTGACCGTTATTCGCGCCGATGTCCTCAAACGCAGCACGAAGATCGCCATGGACGAGCGGGCCGAGGCCCAGCACGTGGTGGCCAACAACACTGCGGTGCTCCAGCATCTGACCCAGGCCATCGAACTGGCCCGGGATTCCACCAAGGTGCTTGGCAAGGCCTTCGGCCCCTCCAGGGCGGCCGAGGGCGGGCCGCCCCGCGTGGGCGTGGTCTGAGCGACCCGGAACAACAGGCTGAACGACAGCGGCCCCGACTTCCATCGGGGCCGCGCCGGTCCATCAGTTGTGCGGCAGTTCGCCGGGCTTGGCCTCGTGGCCGCCCACTGCCTGCCCTTTGCCCAGCTTCGAATGGGACATCCCGTACACGAAGTAGAGCACGAACCCGATCGCCAGGTAGATCAGGAAGAAGTTGCGCGTTTCTGCCTTGGCCATCAGCGACATCAGCAGGAACAGGCACATCAGCGCGCCAAGCACCGGCACCACCGGGAACAGCGGCGTCTTGAACGGTCGCGCCATGTCCGGGCGCGCGTAGCGCAGGTAGAGCACCGTGGCGCAGACGATGGCGAATGCCGCCAGCGTGCCGACGTTGGTGAGATCGGCCAGCGCGTCGAGCGACATGAAGCCCGCGAAGCCCGCCGCCAGGATGCCGACCAGGATGGTGTTCACCCACGGCGTCTGGAACTTCGGGTGCACCTTGGCGAACACCGACGGGATCAGGCCATCACGCGACATCGTGTAGAAGATCCGCGTCTGGCCGTAGAGCAGCACCAGCATCACCGACGACAGGCCGCAGATCGCGCCGACCTTCACCACCAGCGCGAACCACGGCAGGCCGATCTGGTCCACCGCCATCGCCAGCGGCGCGGGGTTGTCGAGTTGCGCGTAGGGCACGATGCCGACGAGCACGCCCGATGTCAGGATGTAGAGCACGGTGCAGACTGCGAGAGACCCGATGATACCGATCGGCATGTCGCGTTTCGGGTTCTTGGATTCAGCGCCTGCGGTGGAGACCGCTTCAAAGCCGATGTAGGCGAAGAAGATCGTCGCCGCGCCGGCGATCAGGCCGCCGACGCCGTATCTGGTGTCGTTCTGGCCGGTGACCACGTCCCCCATGGCGCGCCAGATCTGCGACCAGATGTTCATGTCCGTGCCTTCGGGCGGCGCGGGCACCTGCGGCGGGATCAGCGGCTGCCAGAGCTCCGGCTTCACGTGCGGCAGGCCGATCACGATGAACGCGATGACCACCGCCACCTTGATGAACACGACGACGTTGTTGACCGACGCCGATTCCGAAATGCCGACGACGAGCAGCGTCGTCACCGCGCCGATGGCCAGCAGCGCCGGCAGGTTCACCGAACCAACGCCGATCACCGCGTTGGTGACGTGATCCTTGACCTCGACACCGGGCGCGGCCTGAAGCGCCGCGGGTATGTGAATGTTGAAGTCATTCAGCAGGCTGACGACGTAGCCTGACCAGCCGACCGCCACGGTCGACGCCGCGAGCCCGTACTCGAGCACCAGCAAAAGGCCCATTACCCAGGCGACGATCTCGCCCATGGAGGCGTAGGAGTAGGAATACGCCGAGCCCGAAACCGGGATGGCCGACGCCAGCTCCGCGTAGCAGAGCGCCACGAGCGCGCAGAGCGTGCCGGTGATGATGAAGGAGATCATGATGCCGGGGCCGGCGAATTGCGCTGCGGCCCGGCCGGTCAGCACGAAGATGCCGGTGCCGATGATGCACCCGATGCCGAGGAGGATCAGGTTCCAGGGGCCGAGCGTCTTCTTCAGTTCGCTCGCGTCGTGCTCGGTATGCATCTGCTCGACGGACTTGCGGATGAAGAGCCGCCCCAGTCCGGTCGCCTTGGTTCCATTGGCCATGCAAAAAACCCCCGGTGAGGCCCGCGTGCGGGCCCGGTCATAGTCCTTGGGCGCGGACCCTACCGGGCGTCGCCGCCTGCGGCAATCCGACCGGGTTGTTCTCGAACGGCGATCGCCGATGGCGGCGCGGGGTGTCCGCAAAGCAGGCAGCCGCCACCGGATTGGCGGCGGATCAGCCCGTTTACGACCACCGCCACGCATCGAGCGCGGCCGAATCGAGCGCCAGCGCTTCGCCCACCGCTGCGGAATGCTTGAAGCCGTGGCCGGAGCAGGCGCTGACCACGGTGACACGGTCCATATCCGGGTGCGCGCCGACGCGGAAATGACCATCAGATGTCGCGGTGTAGAGGCAGGACGTGGCGCGCAGGTGGCCGCCGAGCTGCGGAAACTTCGCACGCATGCGGGTGGTGATGGCGTCCACGTCGTGGGCGGTGATCTCCGGGGGCACTGAATCGGGATCGACATGGGCGCGCATGTCCTCGGTGGCGATCTTGAGCCCGGACTCGGCGCCGCCCACCATCGGGAAGCCGTAGACGTCGTCCCAGATGAACACCGGCATGCGCGCGGGGGTGTGGGCGGGCCGGTCCCGCGTGACGTCGAACCAGTGCAGCGTCTGGCGCGTGACACTGAGGTCGTGTGCCCACGCGGCCGGCAGGAAGCCGGGTGTCCACGCACCAGCGCAGAGGATCACGCGTCGGGCAGTGATGTCGCCGCTGGCGCAGCGCAGGCGCACCGCGCCGTCCTGTTGCTGAAGCGCCAGCACCTGCGTGTTGAGCGCCGTGCGCGCGCCCAGCGCTGCGGCGCGGTCGAGGTGCGTCTGCACCACCCGCTCCGGGTAGGCGAGGCCAGCGCCGGGCTCGAAATAGACCTCGCCGCCGTCGAATGCGCGGAACGCGGGAAAGCGCGTGCGGACCTGCGCGGCGTCGAAAATCTCGTGGGGAATACTGAAGGCGCGCGCGGCTGCGATCGTGGTGGCGAGAAAGCCGTCGCCCACATGCGTCGCGTGCGGCACGACGCCGCCCATGATCAGCGCGCCGCAGCGGTTGACGAGATCCGCGCCGGTTTCGTCACGCAGCTGGTCCCACAGGGCAAACGAGCGCAGCGCCAGCGGCGTGTAGTGCGCGCCTTCACCGATCGCGGCGCGGACGATGCGCGTCTCGCCGTGGGTGGAGCCGAACGTGTGCGGCGGCGCCAAACGGTCGACGCCGAGCACGTCGATCCCCGCTCGCGCGGCGGCGAGCAGGGCGGCGCTGCCGACGGCGCCGAGGCCGACGATGGCGAGATCACAGCTGGTCATCACCAAGCTTTAGCCAGCGCGCGGGCAAAAGAAAAACGCGACGCCAGGGCCGGCGCCGCGTTGAAGGTCAAGGCTGGAGGCTCCCGCGAAGCGGGACCTACAGGGAAGATGCCGTCGACAGGACGATTGGATGCGCCGTCACATCGGCACCTGCAGCGAAAACGTCATGCCCAGCGGGCCGGAGCGGTAGCCGTGCTGTGCGCCAAGCTGGTCCGACAGCGCGCGCACCACCCGGAACCCGACGCCGCCGCCGGTGGCCGGGTCGAACCCGTCCGGGAAGCCCACGCCATCATCGGCGATGCTCACGTTCAGGCGCCCGTCGTCGCCCATTCCGCAGGCGAGTTTTACTTCCCCCGCCACGCCGGACGGGTGCGCGTACTTGGCGGCGTTAGTGATTACCTCGTTGACGATCAGCGCGATGGGCAGCACCCGGTCGCGCGGCATCTCGCAATCGTGCGCGAACTTGTGCGTCAGCGACACCTGCGCGGAGAACGACGGCGTTCCCGACAGCACCTGGCAGACTTCGGCCAGGTAGTCGCACACGTTGATGCGGCTCTCGTCGGGGTGGCGCGACAGAAGGCGGTGCAGCCGCGCGACGACGTCGATCTCGGATGCGGCGGCCTGCAGTTCGTGCGCAACCGCGTCCGCGTCCATGGGGTGCTTCGCCTTCACGATCGCCGCAGCGCGCAGACGGATCAACGCCGAGATCATGCCCAGGCTGTTGGCGATCCGGTGATCGGCCTCGGATGCGGCGAGCGACCGCCGATCGGGGGCGCCCATCGGGGTGTCGTCGCAGGGATGTGTGTGAAGCACGGCGTTCTCGCTTTCAGCCATGCTTGTGCAGCATCGGCGCTGCAATGGCGAGTTAACAATTGGACTTGATGCATCGAAAACTTTAAAATCAACGGCGTATACTGCAATTGCTGTGCACGATAACTTGCGGATGTTTTAGTGTTATTTAGATTTCATGTCTTCTGATGGTTAGGGAACAATGTCGTCAATTTCGCATTGGTAGGTCTTGGCGTTGAATGAGTAACGCCGGAACCCGCAGCCCAAACGGGCGCCGTGACGAGGACCCGCATGTCGGACCTGACCCGCGAAGAACGGCTTCAGATCATGCTGACGCCGGACGAGTTAACAGCCCTGGACGACTGGCGTTTCGCCAGACGCATGCCGAGCCGCGCAGCCGCCGTACGGGAGTTGCTGAAGCGAGGGCTTGCGGCCGAAGGCTGGCAGATCGCCGACGGGGGTGCGAAATCGACGACGTTCGGGGTTACCGGTCAGTGCGGCCTGGCCAGGTCGGCGCCGAAGCCGTCAGACGAGTCCTAGAGTGATGTTCTTCGCACCACCTAAGTCTCGAAGCGGCCCGTGGCGTCACGATCGCGGTCGTATCGTCGCGTGAGCGGAAACGGCGGCAACCAGGACTCGCGACGGACGGTCCAGAGTTCGTAGGTTGGCGTCAGTTGGTCAGGGGCGTCCAGGGATCCCAGGTTCACTTCGATGTCGTCGGCGCTGCGTGAAAAAACGGACGAGCCGCAGCGGGGACAGAAAAACCGCCCGGCGTAGTCGCGTGTTTCGCCATCGATCGTCACCGCATCCTGAGGGAAGATCGCGGAGGCATGAAAGAACGCGCCATGATGCTTGCGGCAGTCGAGACAGTGGCAAAGGCCGACGCGGTATGGGAGTCCCGACGCCACAATTCGGACGTTGCCGCAGAGGCAACCGCCGGTGAACCGCTCCATGGCTCGCGTCTCCTCTAGCGTTTCGATCCCATGAGGTTGCGCGCCACCACCCAGTGGTGAATTTCCGTGGGGCCGTCGTAAATGCGCATGTTGCGCGCGTGCATGAGCATCATCTGCAACGGCATCTCCCGCGTCATGCCCATCGCGCCGTAGAGCTGCATGGCGCGGTCCACCGTGGTGAACGCCAGTTCCGTGCCGAATGCCTTGACCATCGACACCTGCGTGCGCGCGTCGCGGCCCTGATCGATGCGCCAGGCGGCGTCGTAGGCCATCAGCCGGCCGGCGTGGATGTGGGTCGCCGCTTCCGCCACCCAGTTCTGCACGGTTTGCCGATCCGAGAGCGCCTGCCCGAACGTCGTGCGCTGCGGCGCGTATTCGATCATCATGTCGAGCGCGCGCTGCGCCAGGCCAATGCCCCAGCACGCCATCTGCAGGCGGCGCGTGTTCAACCGGATCTGCATCGGCGCGAAGCCCTGGCCTTCGGTTCCGAGCAGCTTGTCGGCGCCGACGCGGCAATCCTCCAGCGCCACCTCGTAGGTGGTTTCCCCGCCCAGCATCGGGATCGCGCGCAGCACGTTGAAGCCGGGCGTGCCCTTGTCGACCAGGAACGCCGACATGCCGCCGCGCGCGCCCTTTTCGCGGTCGCTGACCGCCATGACGATGGTGAAGTCCGCCACCGCCGCCCGGGTGATCCAGATCTTCCTGCCATTGATCACCCAGTCGTCGCCGTCGCGCTCGGCGCGGGTGATCATGCCGGCGGGGTCGGAGCCCGCGCCCGGTTCGGAAATGGCGATGGCGGAGACGGTTTCGCCGCGCGCGTAGGGCGCCAGGTACTGTTCGCGCTGCTGGTCGTTGCAGGTGGCCATCAGCATGCGCAGGTTCGGTGAATCCGGGCGCAGGGTGTAGGGCACGATCGAGCGGCCCATCTGCTCGTTGACCGCCACCAGCGCCACCCACGGCAGATCGGCGCCGCCCATCGCCTCCGGCGCGTCGAGGCCCCACAGCCCCATCTCCAGCGCCACCTTGTCGAGCTTCGCGCGCTCGTCCCTCGTCAGCTCCACGCTCTGCCCGGCGATGTCGCGGGCGAGGATCGCGGGCTCCAGCGGCATGAGGTGATCACGCACAAACCGCGTGACCAGATCGTCCAGCATCCGGTGGTCTTCGTTCAGTTCGAAGTGCATCGCGTGTCTCCGTCGAGACCGGCTTAGCGCCCCGTACCGCCGAACTCCAGTTCGGCAGTGCCGCGAGAAAGCGCGGCTAGGAGCGTTACCGAGCCGGCCGGTGGCCGGCGTTGCCGAACTGGAGTTCGGCGCTACGCGATCACGCCAGGAACGTCATCATGGCGAAGGCGATGGCGAAATCCATCAGGCGGGGCAGGGGCCAGGAGACGGCGATCGCGCGCATCGGTCAGACCCGTGTGTTGGTGACGAGGCCCTTGGGCGGGAGCGGTTCTTCGACGGCATAGGCGCCGGTTGCACCCCTGGCCGGCTGCGACAGGCCGGCGACCTGGGCCACGAACGTCGCCGCGTAGAAGCGCATGGAGGCGGCCGCGTCGGTGGCGCGCCGGCCGAAGCGGCGGTCGGAGGCGTTCCCGGGAAGGCGGCGCAGGTCCATGGGCCTGCTTATGCAACCCGGGCGCCAGTGGTTTATCGCCGTTAAGGCTTCCGCTTGCCGGACAGCTGGTCGAGCTGGCGCTGCATGGTTTCCAGCTGCCGCTTCATGTCGCCGATGTCGGCCTCGGATTCCGCCGGGGTTTGCGGCGGGCCGGGCGGGGGCGTCTGGGCCGCGAACGGCGCCCACAGGCGCATAGCCTGCTCGAACATCGCCATGTTGGCCCGCGCCTGATCCTCGAACGCCCCGATCGGCCCCTTGCCGACCCACGTCTTGGTCAGCTGGTCACGCCACTGGCTCTGCGTGGAGGAGAACTTCTCCATGCTCATTTCCAGGTACGCCGGCAGGAACCCCTGCATGCTGTCGCCGTAGAACCGGATCAGGCGGCGCAGGAACTGGACCGGCAGAAGGTTCTGGCCGACTTTGCCCTCTTCCTCGAAGATGATCTGGGCGAGCACGCTGCGGGTGATGTCGTCGCCGGTCTTGGCGTCCTGAACCGTGAAGTCGACCCCGGCGCGGACCATCTCGGAGAGGTGGTCCAGCGTCACGTAGGAACTCGACGCCGTGTTGTAGAGCCGCCGGTTGGCGTACTTCTTGATCACCACCAGAACGCCGTCGCCTGCGCCTGTTGCGGGGTCGGTCGGCCCAGCTTCTGAATTCGCGTCCGCCACAGTCGGCTCCCTGTGCCGATCTCCCGCGCTGCGGGGTCAGCCTGAATTGTTGTTGGGGGCAGAATCACCCTTTGGGCGCCGCAATGCAAGGTCACTCTGCTGCATTGCGATATTGCGTGGCGGCCCTTGCGCCCAGACCGCCGGTTTCCAAACCGGCAGCGCCGGCCGCAAGGCCGGCTCATCGTCCTCGCCATCAGGCCGGTCTGGAGACCGCCGCTACGGAGCTTCCATTCCCTTGGCGCCTGTAGCACTAAGACGCCCAGCCCCAATTTCCGCGAGGAGCGTCCATCCATGAGCATCGTCATCGCCTCGGCCGCGCGCACACCGGTCGGTTCGTTCAACGGCGCCTTTTCCACCGTCCCGGCTCACGATCTCGGCCGCGCCGCGATCACGGCCGCGCTGCAGCGCGCGGGTGTCGACGCCAAGGATGTCTCCGAAGTGGTGCTGGGGCAGGTGCTGACCGCCAACCAGGGCATGAACCCCGCCCGGCAGGCGAGCCGCGCCGCCGGCGTGCCGGATTCGAGCCCCGCGTGGTCGCTCAACCAGGTGTGCGGCTCGGGCCTGCGCTCGGTCGTGGTCGGCTACCAGCAGATCAAGGCGGGCGACGCGTCCATCGTGGTTGCGGGCGGGCAGGAAAACATGACGCTCTCGCCGCACTGCCAGTATCTGCGCGCGGGCCAGAAGATGGGCCCGGTGGAACTGTCGGACACGATGATCAGGGACGGCCTGACTGACATTTTCTACGGCTACCACATGGGCGTGACGGCGGAGAACGTCGCCGAGAAATGGCAGATCACGCGCGAGGCGCAGGACGAATTCGCCACCAACTCGCAGCAGAAGGCGGGCGCTGCGCAGAAGGCCGGCAAGTTCGTCGATGAAATCGCGCGTGTGACCTATTCCACGCGCAAGGGCGATGTGACGGTGGACCGCGACGAATATATCCGCGGCGACGCCACCCTCGAAGCGGCGGCCAAGTTGAAAGCGGCGTTCAAGAAGGACGGCTCCGTTACGGCGGCCAATGCGTCCGGCATCAACGACGGCGCGGCCGCACTCGTGCTGATGACCGAGAAGGAGGCCGAACTGCGCGGCATCACGCCGCTGGCGCGCATCGCGTCGTGGGCGTCGATGGGCGTCGACCCCGCACTGATGGGGTCGGGCCCGATCCCGGCGTCGAAGGCAGCGCTGGAGCGCGCCAAGTGGAAGGTGAAGGATCTCGACCTTGTTGAGTCAAATGAGGCGTTCGCGGCGCAGGCGCTCGCGGTCAACAAGGACATGGGCTGGGATCCGGCCATCGTGAACGTCAACGGCGGCGCCATCGCCATCGGCCACCCGATCGGCGCGTCCGGCGCGCGCATTCTCACCACACTGCTCTACGAAATGAAGCGCCGCGACGCCAAGAAGGGCCTCGCCACGCTGTGCATCGGCGGCGGCATGGGCATCGCGCTTTGTGTCGAGCGCTAACGCGACACCAAGCCAACGAGGACCTGGCCTCAAACGCCAGGAGTGTCTGAGAGGAGGCGGCGCAAGAATGCGCGCCGCGCAATGGAGGAAAAGTCGATGAACACGAAATTTCTGCTTGCGGCGTCGGTGATGGTCGCGCTTGCCGCGTGCACGCCGCCCGGTGCGCCAACCGCCGAAGCGCCCGTCGCCCCCCCGCCGGTGGTGCTGCCGACGCAGACGGATGTGGACGCGGCGCTGGCGAAAATCGATGCTGCGGTGAAGGCCAAGGACGCCGTCGCCGTCGCAGCGCTCTATGCGCCCGGCGCGGTATTCGTGGATCCCATGGAAAACGCCGTCGCCAAGACCGACCCGGCGGGGCTTCTGGCCGGCGTCACCGCCTGGATGAAGATGGAGCCGACCCTCTCGACGAACACACGCGAAACCCAGATTCTCGACGCCGACACGTTCGTTGTGTCCGGTCTGGAAACGCTCGATTTCAAGCGTAACGGCCGCGCGACATGGATTGTCCAGCGCTTCACCCAGGTCTGGCAGAAGCAGGCCGACGGCCAGTGGCTGATCGCGACGGAGCATCTGTCCAATGCGCCCAGGCCTGTGCCTGCGCGTCTGCCGCCGCTCGTCGGCGCCGCGACCGCAGAACAGAACGATGCCCCGCCGCTGGGTGGCGCCACCGCCACGCCGACGCCAGCGCCGGAACCGGAAAAGAAATAGGCCTTTGGCCTGACTGGAAACGGGAGCCCCGGCTTGCGCCGGGGCTCTTTTTTTGCGCGGCGTCACAAACAAAAAACCCGGCTGCGTCGCAACCGGGTTTTCAACACTGCGATAAAGCGCGAAATCAGAACGCGTCGCCGGCGCCCACATCGAGCGGGATGAGTTCGACCACATCCTGCGCGTTGAAGTGCACGGCGTTCGACTGCGCCGGCGCGACATAGGACGCTTCGATCGGGTGCAGGCGGATCGGCGCGGGCTTGTAGTCCTTCACCACCGCCGGCCTGGCCGGCTCCGGCGCGTCGGCGATCATCGGGATGGACGAGGTGTCTAGCGCTGCGGTCAGCACCACGCGCTGCGGCTGCACAAACTGCGCCGACGGAACGCTCGGCGCCATGGCGATCTGCACGGTGGTGGTGGTCGCATCGGCGACCGCCGTCTGGAACGAGTGCAGTGCGGAAGCGAGCGGCACGGCCTGCCCGTTTTCCACGGCCTGGGAGATTTCCTCGCTGCGCCACGCGCCAGCGGTGACGAACATGCCAGCGTAGATGGCCAAGCCTATGCTGACGCCCGGCGTCCAGCCACCGACCTGCGCACCGAGCGTGCGCGGCGGCGCGACAGGCTCCGGCTGCATCCGCGCCTGCGCGCCGCGCAGCACGAACGCGAACTCCGAGGTGGATGCGCCGAAGGTCAGGACTTGCGCGGCAACCGCCATCGGCGGCAGCGGCGCGCCATCGGTGCGCACCACGACGCAGCGATCCATCGCGCGCGCGGCGACGCGGGTCACGGCGGCGCCCAGACCATCGGCCTCGGCCTTGGCCGACCAGAGAACGAAGATGGCGAGCTTGTCACCGAAGGTAAGGCCAGCGTCGGCCCGCAACGACGCCTGGAATGATTCTGCCGGCGCGAGCTTCGCGGCCAGACCTTCTGCGAGGATCTCATCCCCTTGGGCGTGCAGGATAACAGCGTCCATTGCCGGGAGTTCTCCACGGAATCCGTTAATGATCAGCCCTACAGGGTTTCTCCGCCGAACGGAAGCGCCTCAGGAGGGATCGGACGCAGCCGGCGCATCGACGCGGGCGCGTTCGGCCATGGCGGTGGTGGATTCTCCGGCCACCAACGTGGCCAGCACCACCCGCCCGCCGTGCGCCTTGACGATGTCGCCGCCCACCACCTGCGCCTCGGTGTAGTCGGCGCCCTTGATCAGCACGTCGGGCTCCAGCGCCGCGATCAGCGCCAGGGGCGTGTCCTCGTCGAACGCGACCACCAGATCGACCCCGCGCAGCGCGCCGATGACCCGGGCGCGGGCCTCGAACGGCTGGATTGGGCGGGTGTCGCCCTTGAGGCGCCGCACGCTGGCGTCGGAGTTGAGCGCCACGATCAGCTTGTCGCAGGCGCCGGCGGCCTGGGCGAGCAGGGAGACGTGCCCGGGATGCAGCAGGTCAAAGCAGCCGTTGGTGAACCCGACGCTCAGGCCGCGCACCGCCCATTCGGCGCGTCTGGCCTTCGCATCCGCGAGCGAGGCGGACGGGGCGTGGGTCATCGCCTGCGCCAGCGCCGTGCGCCGTTCCGGTCCTTCCAGCGCCGCAACCAGCTCCTCGGGGCTCGCAGTGGCGGTGCCCAGCTTGGCGACGACCACGCCGGCAGCGGCGTTGGCGATCCGCATGGCGCGGTCGATCGGCAGGCCCGCGCCTAGCGCCGTGGCGATCACCGCGACCACGGTGTCGCCCGCGCCGGAGACGTCGAACACCTCACGCGCTTCGGCGGGCAGGGTAATCGGCGCGCCGCCCGCGCGAAACAGCGACATGCCCTTTTCCGAGCGGGTGAGCAGGATGTCGGCGCCGCTTTCCGTGATGGCGGCGGTCGCGGCGGCCAGCGCCTCGTCGTCGGTCTCGACCGGCAGCCGCACCGCCTCGAACAATTCCCGCCGGTTGGGTGTGATCAGCCGCGCGCCGCGATAGTCGCCCAGCGCCTTGCGCTTGGGGTCGACGATGGCGGGGATGTTCTTCGCCCTGGCCAGCGCGAACGCGGCGGCGAGTACGCGGTCGGTCAGCACGCCCTTGCCGTAGTCCGACAGCACCAGCGCGCCGCAGTCGACGATGTCCTCCTCGATGTCCTCGATGAGCTGTTTTTCGACGGCGGCGCTGCACGGCGCAACCATCTCGCGGTCGACCCGGACAATCTGCTGCTGGCCGCCGAGGTAGCGGGTCTTGGTGACGGTGGGGCGGGTGCGATCCACCGTGAGGTGCGGGGCGATGCGCTTGTGGCTCTCGTCGAGCATGCGGATGAGGCGCGCGCCGGCGCTGTCGTCGCCGATCACGCCGACAAGGCGCACTTCGGCGCCCAGCACCGCCGCGTTGGCCGCCACGTTGGCCGCGCCGCCGAGGATGTAGCGCTCCGACTGCACATGCAGCACCGGCACCGGCGCCTCGTCGGAGACCCGGCGCACCTGCCCGTAGACGTGATGATCCAGCATGACGTCGCCCAGCACCGCGATGCGGGCAGTCTTCAGACGCGCAATCCAGTCAGTTTCGGACAAACGTCACTCCAGCGTTGGACGCGCTTATAGGCAGGCCGGGCGGGGGTGTCACACCGGCGCGCTTTCGCGGCGCGCCACCGCCGCAGCCGCCAGCGCGATGAACACCGCGCCGATCCACCATTCCTGCCACGCGCCATAGCTCACGTTCCAGATCATGCCGGCGGTTGCGATCACGCCGCAGACGGCGGCGGTCGCGGCCCGTGAGCGTCCCAGAGTGCGCGTCGTGGCGATCCCGCCGGCGACGATGGCGCCGGCCATCAGCACAGTGCCGATCGCGCCGGTCTCCAGCCAGACGTGCATGCTGAAGCTGTGCGGGTGGAGCGGGATGGCGCGGAAGTCGAGACCGTCGATGGTCAGGATGCGGTCGCCGAACTGGCGTGCGCCATCGAGGCCCCAGCCAGTGAGCGGTCGTTCGGCGATGCGGTCGCGCGCGTAGCCCCAGATCATCCCGCGCATGCGCCACGACAGCGGCAGACGTTCCTGCAAGTGCGGGAGGGCGAGCAGCGCCGGGGTCAGCCACGGGGCGAGCAGCAGCCACGCCGCAAGTCCGCAGGAAATCACCAATGGCGCAAGCCGGGGGGTAAACCAGCCCAGCGCGAACGCCGCCGCGCCGGCCAGATAGCCCACCGCGTTGGTCGCCATGTGGAACTGCAGCGCCAGTACGCCGGTGGCAGCGAGCAGCGCCCAGCCGAGCAAGCTCTTCCAGCGCGGACCGCTAAGGAGGCTCGCGAACCCGCCCCAGATCAGCAGGACAAGGATCGAGACGCCCTTGCCGGGGTTGCGCTCCAGGATACCGGCGTCGGTCAGCGGCTCGTCGATGCGGTTGAGCGGCATGTCGAAACCGGCTTCGACCGCCGACAGGGCGCACAGCACGATGATCGCCGCCACCAGCGCCGCCCGGGCCAGCGCCCGGTCGGTGGCTGACGCCGCGCCCATGCCTGCGATCAGCAGCGCGCCGGTCGCGGCGGCCCCGATGATCTTGCCCGCCTGCTCGGGACGCGGCACCGCCGACCAGCTCACGCTTACCGCCGCCCACAGGGCAAACAGCAGGAGCGGGGCGATGGCCTTGAGGAAGTCCAGACCGCGCTGGCGGGTGGTTGGCGTCGGCGCCGCCACGAGCCCGATCAGCGCCTGCAACGGCGCCAGCAGCATGCCGCCGCCCGCCGCCGCCGCCGGCAGGAGGGCGCACAGTGCGGCGAACCCGAAACCGGCGCGGCCAGCTTTCAACGCGGTGTCTCCCGCCCAAAGGCGCCTGCGTTATGAACGCTTCGCCATGCTCACAGCAACGGGCGCCTCCAGCCCCTCGCCGCTGCGCGACGGGCTCGCTAAGGAGAGAGCTCAGCGAGCGGGCGGTTGGGTGCATGCGGGTTTCGGCGACACGGCGGGCGGTCGATCTCACGGTCGCGGGCGTGTTCCTGGTCGTCCTCTTCGTGCTGGTGCTGGTGCTGCACGGCGCGGTGACCGGGGCGCTGCGCAACGCCGGCA
>JANNVF010000339.1:0-7399 GCA_031414315.1 Hyphomonadaceae bacterium
CGCGCTCGCCGCGCGTCTCGCCCGGCCGCGCGGCAAGCTTTCCATGACCGAACATCTTCGCAAGACGGCGCGTCTTTCACCGGTCGCGATCGGCCTGCTGCGCGAAGGTCACGGCATCCAGTTGGCGAACGACGCGACCGCACTCGCGCGCCAAATCAAGGCTGTGCCGATCACACTCGACGCGCCGCAAGCCCTTGAGCGTGCGATCTCCAGCGCCGGGGGCGTGGCGTTCGCGGCGGTGACCGAGGCGCTGGAATTGCGCGCGCTGCCGGGCGTTTTCGTTGCGGGCGAGATGCTCGACTGGGAGGCGCCGACCGGGGGCTATCTCCTGCAGGCGTGCTTCTCGTCTGCGGTCTTGGCGGCGAACGGCGCCTTGGACGGCCCGCTCGCCTCCGACTGAAGTCCGCTCAGGTTTTCGGCGGCGCCTTTGTTGGCGCCGGAGTCGGCGCAGGCGCCGTCGCCGGGGTCGCCGGGTCACCCGCCACGTTGTTCAGATCCTGCATGGTTTCGCCCACGGACTGGGCCACCGCTTGGGGATCAATGATCTGGTAGCCGGCCGGCACGCCGAACAGCGCCACGTCCTGCTCGCCGCGTTCCACGCGCGTCGCCTGCCACAACACCGTCTGCCCTTCCAGGACTTCCAGCACGATGCCGTCATCGGTGATGCACGCCACGCGGGAGACGCCCTCGGCGCGCTCCTTCGGCGTCCACTTGCCGCCCTTCTCGCCGGCGACCGTGCATGCGCCGACATAACGCGCGCTGTCGGCGCCGAGTGACACCCACGCTTCCTCGATCGGCTTGGGCACATCGGCATCCGCCACGCGCACAGCGGTGCCCGCCGCGGGTGCGACGACTGTCGCAGGGGCCGGTGTCGTCGGCGTGGTGGTGGTCGTGGTCGTCGAGGGTGTTGTGGTGGTGGCGGTGGTGGCTGCCGGCGCAACAGGTGTCGCTGGCGCGGGTGTGACGGTGGACGCCGCAGTCACGATGTAGGCGGCGCCGCTCAGATCGTCATACACGATGCTCGCGCGGCCCGAAGCGAGGGTCGATTCCATGCGCATCTTCTGGCCATTGCGATAGATCACCGTCTGCACCGGCGGGGCGCCATCGGAGTTCGATGCCGTGCCCTCGAGCCGATAGGACGCCTCGCCGAACGTGGGATAGGAGGGCGTGCCGAGGCCGCAGCTGGCGACGACCACGGCGGCGCTCACCAGGAGCAGTGGGCGGAAAGAACGGATCATGAGGAACCCCTTGAGCTTCGCACAGCGCGGGCGCGCACGCTCGCGCCCGACGTCGTGACTGTGGCAAGGGAACGCGCCATCGCGTCGCGCGTTCCATGGCGGCAACGAAAGCGAACCGCGCCATGGTCCAGTACGTCGACAAGAGCCTTGCCGCCGACGAGACAGTTCTGGTTCGGGGGCGCTGGCCGGTGGCCTATTGGGTAGGCGCCTGGGTCGTGCTTTTGGTGCTGGGCATCCTGATCATCGGCATCTTTCTATTTGTGCGTGCGGTCATCCGCATGAAAACCACCGAGTTCGCGGTGACCGACAAGCGCGTACTCCTCAAGACTGGCTGGCTGACAAGAACGACCCATGAGCTGGCGGTGGAGAGCATCGAAGGCGTCCACCTGGATCAATCGATCTGGGGCCGCCTCTTCCGGTATGGCCGCGTGGTGGTCACCGGTACGGGGGAGGCGCGGATCCACTTTCCGCCCATGGCCGAGCCCATCGCTTTTCGGCGCGCGATCGAAGAGGCGCGAACACAAGGACGTGAGGTGCACCTGTCGAGCGCAGATCAGGACGCGTTGGTGGGCGCGGCCAGCGCCGCCAATGACAAGATGCCGCCCCCGGCGCAGGCGCAGCGCCGGCCGCAGCGCTTCGTTGGCCTGTTTGGACGCTAGCGCCCCAGAGACCGCGCCTGCCCTTCTATCCGCGTGAACCGTGTGTCAGGATTGACCCGGATCGATCGGGAGACGGGCATGTTCAAGGCGTTCTGGCTTGGCGCGGCGGGTCTTTTTCTCGCGACAACAGCGACCCCGGCAACGGCACAGAGCCGGCTGTTTTCCGAAGACACCCCGCTGACGTTGTCGATCGACGCCCCATTCAACACGCTTGTGCGCGCCGCAAAGAACAGCACCGCCCCCCATCCGGCGACGCTGACGATCCACCCCACGACCGGCGCCCCCCAGCCCTTCCCGCTGCAGATCAGCGCGCGCGGGTTCACCCGTCGCACCGGCGATTTCTGTGTCTTCACACCACTCAAACTCGACTTCGATCGGCCTGCGATGCAGGGCACGCTGTTTCAGGGACAGAACAAGCTCAAGCTCGTGACCCACTGCAGGCCGCAACCGTCGTACGAGCAGCTGCTGGTCCTCGAATACACTTCGTACCGCCTCTACAACGCCATAACGCCACTGAGCTTTCGCGTGCGCCCCGCGCAAATCACCTACCACGACAACGAAGGCCGGCGCGCCGACGTCACGCGTTTTGCCTTCCTGATCGAAGACGCTGACGCGATGGCCAAGCGCAACGGCCGCGTCGAACTGGAAGTCCTGCCCAACCAGGTTTCGTCAGCGCAACTCGATCCGCAGGCGACCGCACTGCTCGCTCTATTCCAACTGATGATCGGCAATCTCGACTGGGAGTTCGTGGCCGGGCCGCCCGGCGACAACTGCTGTCACAACGGCAAGATCATCGCGCGCGAAGGCGCGACCTCGGGGCACATTCCGGTGCCCTATGACTTCGATTTCTCCGGATTTGTCGACGCGCCCTACGCCGTGCCGCCGGACATCATCAACGTGCAAAGCGTCCGGTCGCGCTACTATCGCGGTCTTTGCCGCACCAACGACCAGCTGCCGGCGGCGGCGGCGCTTCTGCGCGACCGCCGCGCGGCGTTCGCGGCCGTCATCTCCGGAGAGACGCGGCTCAGCGACGCCAACCGTGAGCGAAGCCAGCGCTACCTCGACGACTTCTTCGAGCTTCTGGACAACCCCACGCGGTTCGAGCGCGAGGTGGTGCGCCGCTGTCGCTAGTCCGGTAGCGCCGTCGCGGCGGGGAGTGGCGCGGCGCAGTTTGCGGCGAGCCGCGCATTGGGGCCGGCAGGCGCATCAAGCGCGGCGATCTGACCGAGGTAGCTGCACCGCTCCGCCTGCGTCGCCGCAAGCAGCGGCACGCGCTGGCCGCGATGCACCGCTGTCAGCGCGCCATTTTCCTGGATCAGATAAGCGTGCGGATCCATGAAGCCCGCCGGCACTGCAATATCGGTGAGGATCACGCGTCCGTCGAAGCGCGGGAACACCACCGACGCCCGTTTGGTGTGCCCCAGCACGATGCGCGCCACGCCGTGACGCGCCAGAAGCGCCGTCAGGTGCGGCGTTTCCAGCGCTTCTTCGTTGAGCGCCAGCCCGCGATACCAGAGCGGGCCCTGCTCATTGGTCAGGATGTCGGGGAAGGCCGGCGTCGGGGTCAACTTCAGCGCGGCGCGGACACCATCGTTCATCGGGTCACGCTCGGCGGCGGCAAACGCAGGACCAAGTCCGGCATGCATGTACAGCGTGTCGTTGATGCGGATGACCGCGTCGTGGCCCGCGACCCACCTGCCGTACTGGCCTCGCGGGCTCCACGCGATGCGATGTTCCACATAGCCCAGCGGATGTTCGCTATCCCATTGCGCGCGATATGCGCTGTCGAATGCCGGCAGGCCCGTCGCCGGCGGTTGCTGGCGCAGGGCTTTCAGGGTCTGCTTGTAGAACGTGTTGCGTCGGCGCTCCGAGTTGCGATCGGCGAACGCGGCGTACTCACCCGCAACCACATAACGCAGGTCCCCCTCGACATTCATGCCTTCGTGATTGCCGATCAGCGCGTGCACATAGCCGCCCGCACGTTGCGCCTGCGGCTCAAGCCGCGCCAGATGGTCCATGATCTTGCGGGTGTCGGCGCCGCGATCCGGCACATCACCCAGCTGCACCAGATGGGTCTGGCCACCGCTCCAGTCACCGTGCGCATCGATCAGGCCAGCGGTGTTCAGCATGTCGACGAACTTGCCGTAGTCGCCGTGGAGGTCGCCGATGGTGACGACACGTGCGACGCCGTCCCACTGCGACTGCGCCGAGGCGGGCGTCACGCCCAGGGCCGCAAAGACGGCGAGGGCGGCGAGCATGGTGCGAAGCAAATCAATCATGGACGCGAGGATACCTTGAAATGCCCGCGCGCAAACCGGAGGCCGCTTCATCGGCGATCACGAGTGCGCCATCCGGCAGGATCGCGGCGCCCTCCGCCTGATTGTGTGCGTCGCCGAGCTGACGCGCGGCCACAATCGAGCCGTCGGGGTCCAGCTCCGCCATCGCCCGCTCGCGGGCCGCGAGCAGAATGACACGCCCCGTGGCGGGATCGATTTCCACGGAGGACGGGTGAAAGCCCTCCACCCCGGCCGCAGCGGCGATCTCGTCGGCGGACGCCGTGAGCCAGGGTTCGGCGCCGAGCGTGCGGGTCCGAACCGACCAGGCGTACAGGGCGACCGTCTTGCGCATGTTGCGAGCGTGGTTGGTCTTGCAGGCGACAATGAGGCTCTGTTGCGCTGGATGATAGGCGAGGCCCTCGACCTCGCACACCGGCGCAAGGCCGGTCTCGAACGTCTCGAACGGCACATGCGCGTCGTTGGCCCCTTCGGCGAAGCGGTAGAGACGCCCGGTGCTGGTGATCAGGTAGATCGCGTCGCGTTCGCCCACCGCGATGCCTTCGAAGTCGCCCGCCTCAGGGGGATCGCCGAGCGAGAAGCTTTTCATGATCTCGCCGCTCTCCAGATTGATCTCCGAGACCACCGCCTTTTCGTCGTTGTGACCAAGCAACCGCCCGTCGCGGGTGACGGCGAGCCCGGATATCTCGGCAAGGCGTTTGGGCAGGCCCCAGTGGCGGTTTTCCGCAGGTGCGAAGAGGGAGCCGCTGCGCGCGCCCTGCGTGTTCGCCGGCGGCGCCCCTTCTCCCCGTGTGGGCGCGCCGCATGCGGCGAGCACAAGCGCCGCTGCGACTGCGACCCGCGCCAAGGCCAGGGCGCCAGGTCGTCTGTCCGGCAGGCAGGCCTCGCCCACGCGTGTCTCACCTGTCATGCCGTGCGCCTCACCTTGCGTCATCGCCGCTTGCTCAAGCACCATAAGATTACCGGTCCGGTTCCACCACTGGGGTGCGCGAGTCGGCTGCACACGCGTTCGGCGAAAATCGTGCACATCACGCGTCTCCACCGACCAGAAAAGCGGGTCGGCTTGTAATGTCGGCGCTCACCCTGCAACGTTGCGGCGAGTCGTTGCGCGCGTTCATTTTGCGCCTTGGCTCGCCGACTGTTCGGGATCGAAAGCGGCGGCACAAACCGCTTCAAGGGGCCTCCGCATGACCACCGCCATCGCGAACGCCGCCGCCCGAAACCGGGCAGTGACGGTCCTCAGCACGGTAGCCGCCGCGCTGGTGCTGGCGGCAGTGCTGTTTCCGCTGGCGGCCCATGCCCAGGAAGCCCTGTTCGACACCCGCACCGATACGACCGCGCTGACCAGCGTCGGCTGGCGGGGATTTCTCGATGGCGAGGCGATGCTCGAGGAGCTCGCCGCCCTGGTGCTGGCGACAGTCCTTGGCGCGCTCATCGCATTCCATCCGATGACACCACGCACCGTCGATACGCTGGAAGAAGCCGAGCTGCCCAAGGTCTACATCGTGTACGCCCTGGTGGGCGCGGTGATCGGCGTGACAGTGCTGACCTACGGCATGGTCGTCGGTCTCGTTGTGTTCGGCCTTGGCGGTCTGATGCGGTTCCGGTCCAGCGTCGGCTCGACGCGCGATACCGGCAGGCTGATCGTCGTGACGCTCGTGGGCCTTATCTGCGGGCTCAACCTGCCCCATTTCGCGGTGCTCGCGGCGTTCTTCGCGTACGGGCTGATTTTTCTCCTCGACGCGTACCCGATCTGCCGCATCGTGGTGAAGGAGCTCCCGTCCGGGCGCGTGGCGCAGGCGGCCGACGCCTACCGGGCCGTGCTCACGCAGCTCGGCTGCAAGGTGCTGAGCGAGCGCAAGCATTTCGCGAAACCACGCGTGGAGATGGTGTTCCGCGCCCCGCGCATCAGCACGCCCGATGCGCTTCATCAGGAACTCTGCCGCCTGGTGCCCGCCGAAGTGCGCGGTGAAATCGACTGGGAAGTGGACTGATACCGTCCAGCGTGATTGCCTGTCAGGCGCTGAACTCCCGGCGCCCCGCGAGGACCACGCATGGCTTCACCCACGCAAGACAGGGCCGCACTGCCCGACAAAGGCGCGACATGGGCGGACATCGAAGCCCGCATGCGCGCGCGCGCCACCGGCGACGTGAAGTGGCGTGACGGCAAGGCCGCCGTCTACGTGTTCAACGCCGGCGAAGACATCGAGCAGGTGCAGAAGGCCGCCTACGCGATGTTTGCGTCGGAGAATGGTCTCGGCCCCACCGCCTTTCCCAGTCTCGCGCAGATGGAGCGCGACGTTGTCGCTTTCGGCCTGTCGTTGCTGAACGCGCCTGCGGGCGCGGCCGGTGTGATGACCAGCGGCGGCACGGACTCCATTCTCATGGCGGTGAAGGCCGCGCGCGACCAGGCGCGGCGGGTGCGTGGTGTGACGGGGCCACTGAACATCGTCCTGCCCTTCTCGGCGCACCCGGCGTTCGACAAGGCCTGCGCGGTGATGGAGATCGAGGTTCGACGGACGCCGCTCAGGGATTTTCTGGCGGATCCGGCCGCCATGGACGCCGCCATCGACGTGGCCACGGTGATGATTGTTGGCTCCGCGCCTTGCTTCCCGTTCGGCCTGATCGATCCCATCGAGGAGTTGAGCGCGCTCGCGCTGACCCGGAGTGTCTGGCTGCATGTGGACGCGTGTGTGGGAGGCTATCTGGCGCCATTCGTGCGCATGAACGGCGCCGACCTGCCAGCGTTCGATTTTGCACTGCCGGGCGTGCAGTCGATGTCGGCGGACCTGCACAAGTACGGCTACTGCGCCAAGGGCGCCTCGACGGTGTTCTTCCGCACCACCGCCCAGCGCGATCTGATGGTGTTCGACGCCGGGCCATGGCCGCTCGGTCGCATGGTGACGCCGACGCTGGCCGGCACGCGCCCCGGCGGCGCCATCTCCGCAGCGTGGGCGGTGATGAACTTCCTCGGCGTCGAAGGCTATCGCGCCAAGCAAAGCGCGGTCACCGACGCACGACAACGCATCGAGGCGGGCGTGACGGACATGGGCTTCCGCGTCATCGGCCGGCCGCAGCTTGGCATCCTGTCGTTCACGCACGACAGCGTCGATTGCCTTTCCCTGCTGGGCAGTTTGCACCAACGCGGCTGGGTGACCGCAGCGCTGGTCGATCCGCGCGCGTTGCACCTCATGCTATCGCCGGTGCA
>JANNVF010000340.1:0-2559 GCA_031414315.1 Hyphomonadaceae bacterium
CAGGTGGACGTGCGGGGCGGTGGCAACCTCGACGTGCGCGCTGGAGGCGATCTCGTCGGCAGCAGCTTCTTGCTCGGCCGCGGCCAGGCGCGTATCGAAGCCGCGGGCGACATTGGGGTGGGCCGTGGCACGCAGTTGTTCATGATGGGCGCCAGCAGCGGTGCTGTGCCCGCCGAGGCGAGCGTGGATCTGGTGGCCGGCGGCGCGCTCAATCTGCAGAGCATCGCCAACCCGACCGCGACGGTTGTAACCAACGCCCTTTTCGACTTCGACGACGAGAATGCAGTCTTCGATCCCAGTTTCGGCACCTCGGGCAATTTCTCGACCTTCTTCACCTACTCGGACAACAGCATCTCGCGGCTGCGCGCGAAGAGCGGCGACCTGCGCTACGCCGGACTCCTGCAGTCGAACTGGCGCACCTTGAGCCCGGACAACCGCATCGTCCCGGCGCAGACCGCATTCGCCGGGGCTTTCCCCGCCAGCTTGTCGATGGTGGCTTTCGACGGCAGTCTGACCGGACCCCTGCGCCTGGACGCGATCACCACTTTTCCCTCGTTGACGGCCTCTGTGCAGATGCTTGCCAGCGATTCGCTGATCAACGTCGGCTTCTACGGTTCGGATCGGGCGCCAAGTACTGTGATCACGCCGACCACCAACGTCGCCGCGGCCAACGACATTGCTCCTAACAACTCGCTCACCGGGATTGTCGGGCTGCGCCCGACCGCTGGTCAGGCGCGCATCGTCGAGCGCAGTCGAGAGCAG
This sequence comes from Hyphomonadaceae bacterium, assembly GCA_031414315.1. Lineage (GTDB taxonomy): Bacteria > Pseudomonadota > Alphaproteobacteria > Caulobacterales > Aquidulcibacteraceae > VFBF01. Next base: position 763 of record JANNVF010000340.1, read on the forward strand.
CCCTTCGTGTTCGAGTTGCAGGCGCTCGAGGGCAGCATTCAATCGGGTAGCACTTCCACAGCCAACGTGCTGACCGCCCCCGGCCGGATCCTTGCCGGGCAGGACATCGTTGGGGGGCGCACGCTGCTGCAAAATCTTGCTGACGAAGACCTGTCGATCGTGCGCGCCGGCCAGGGCGACATTCGCAGCCCGCAGTCGATAGCGATCGCGGGCCCCGGGCGCTTGCTGGTTCAGGCAGGGCGCAACATCGACCTCGGAACAGCCGATTCGGGCACCCTCGGTGGCCTGGTCGCATCAGGCAACTTGTCGAACTCGCGCCTGCTGAGTGACCGCAGCGCGCGCGTGACGCTCGTGGCTGGTGTGACCGGTGACGTCGACCTTACGCGCATGGATGCGGCCTATACCGCGGTGGTGCGCCTGAACTCTGCTTCCAACGAGATCATTGACCTGTATCGCCAGCTCGGCACCGAGACCGACGGCGCAAAGGTCATCGCTGTTGCCGACATCGCGGCGTTGGCCGCGGAGGATCCCAACTACGCGCGATTCGTCGGGCTCGACCAGCGCGCACCCGAGGCCTTGCGCGCCTACCAGGATGCTCTGCGATTGCGCACAGTGCCGTTGACAGCGGGCACTGACAGCCAAGCGGCGCAGGATCTGTACCGCTTGCTCAACTCTGAGGCCGATGTGCAGAAGTTGCGTTCGGCGGGCTCGGTGGCCGCGCTGGCCGTTGGCCCGGGCGGCGCCGCCTACCGACCCTTCGTCGGCCTGGATGAAAGCTACCCGCTCTTGTTCAGCGACTACGTGCAGCGGCGCAGCCAAGGTGCGCTGCCCACCGGCGTAACCCCGATCGTGTTCTCCAACGCGGTTTCGGATGTGGTGGCACAGGTTGTCAAACCGGGCGATGTGTCCGGCGGCGGCATCGCGAGCTACCAGACGTCGATCCAGACATATGGCGGCAGTGACATCGATCTTTGGGCACCGGGCGGCAACGTCGTGGTCGGCCTGACGACGCCCAGCGCTGGCCGCCAGGTCGGCGTGCTCACCAACACCGGCGGTGCGGTGCGCAGCGTGGTTGCAGGCAACTTCGATATCAACCAGGGCAAGGTGATCACTGTCCAGGGCGGCGACATCTTGATCCTCTCGACCGAGGGCAGCATCGACGCCGGACGCGGAGCCCGCACCTCGCTCAGCACACCGCCCCCGACGCGCACGCCGGTGTTCGAGACCATAGACGGTCAGCGCGTCCAGGTGGGTGTCCTGCTGACCATCCCGCAAAGCGCCGCCGGCAGCGGCATCCAGACCCTGAGCTCGGATCCTGATGGCATCGGCCCCCGCGCCGCGCCGAAGGCCGGCGATGTGTACCTGTTCGCACCGGCGGGCTCGATTGACGCCGGCGAGGCAGGCATTCGATCCAGTGGCAACATCCTGATCAATGCGCAAACCGTGCTGAATGCAAGCAATATCAGTGTTGCGGGCGCCTCGGCCGGCGTGCCAGTAGCGACGACAGGCAGCCTGGCTTCATCTCTCGCCAGTGGGGGCACAACCACCTCGAGTTCCGCCAAGGCAAGCGAGGAGGCCGCCAGCTCGTCCGCCTCCGCCGCCCGCGCCGCAGCCGCCGCCCAACTCGCCAAGCCCACCATCCTCGTCGTCGAAGTCCTCGGCTTCGGCGACAAGAACTGCAAGGAGCAGGACAAGAACTGCTTCGCCAAGTAGGGCAGGGGCGTTCGCCGCGTGCGCATCCTCAACATCATCCACTCCGTCAACCCGGTGCTCGGCGGGGCGGCGGAGGGGTTGCGG
>JANNVF010000341.1:0-3312 GCA_031414315.1 Hyphomonadaceae bacterium
CCGCCGAACAGATCAGACAGTTCCACGTTTTCCTGTCGCGTCATCTGGGCGACAAGCCGTTCTTCGGCGGCGACAGGTTCCTGCGCGCGGACATGGCGGTGATTTCCCACATGCTCGGCGCCGCGCGGCCGGCGGCAGACACGCCGCTCGGCGCCTGGGTGGCGCGGTGTCTGGCGCGCGAGAGCGTGTCGAAGACGACGGCCGAGGCGCAAGCCACGCTATCGGGCATGGCGCAGGTCGATCAGGCGGTGAAGGCCGGCCTCTTCAAACGCCAGTACCGCGATCATCGCCTCGAATGGATGATGCGCTCCGGCGGCGCGCAGATCGTGCTCGACGGCGTCAAGACCAACACGATCCGCTATTCGACGGAGCTCGCATGACCGACATCATCCTGCACCAGTATCCGACGTCGCCGTACGGCGAGGTGGTGCGTCTTGCGCTCGGGATGAAGGGGCTCGCGTGGTCGCGCGTGGAACAGCCCAACATCATGCCGCGCCCGTTCCTCACGCCACTGACCGGCGGCTATCGCCGTATTCCGGTGATGCAGGTCGGCGCCGACATCTACTGCGACACGGGTCTTATCCTGCGCGAGATCGATCGTCGCTTTCCCGATCCCCCGCTCACGCCGAAGGGGCAGGAGGGCGTGGCATGGGCGCTGCGCAACTGGGCCGAGCGCGCGTGGTTCGGCGCGACGGTGGCCGTCGTGTTTGGGGCGCGTGGCGATCTTGTCCCGCCAGAGTTCATCAAGGATCGGGAGGAATTGTCGGGCCGCCCATTCGACGTGAACGCGCTGAAGTTCGCGGCGCCGATGATGGGCGACCAGTGGCGCGCCAACGCCGATCTGGTCGAGAAACAGCTCACCGGCGCGGGGCCATACCTGTTCGGCGACAAGCCGGGCGCGGCCGATCTCGCGGCCTATCTCAACGTGTGGTTCCTGCGCTCAGGCGAACCCGAGGCGTTCGCGCGATTCACCGCGGCGATGCCGGCGCTGACCGCGTGGTCGAAGCGCATGGGCGCGATCGGTCACGGCAAGCCCACGGACATGAGCGCGGAGGCCGCGTTCAAGATCGCCGCCGCCGCGACTCCGGAACCGGCGCGTGCGTCCGTCGAGGGCGAGGCGCAGGGCCTGAAGCCGGGCATGACCGTCTCCGTGATGCCCGACGACTACGGCCGCAACCCCGTCACCGGCGAGATCGTGTTCATCGATCCGCAGGAGATCGCCGTCCGCCGCCAAGCCGAGGGCGCAGGCGAAGTCGTGGTGCATTTTCCGCGCGCGGGATTCTGGGTGATGAAGGCGTAGACGGCCTTTACAACCTGAATTTTCCGGCCTGGATGTCTGCAAACAGCTCGGGTGTCACCGCCACGTAGCGCTTCTCGACCGGGTGGTCGAACCAGAGCGGGTCCGGCGTTGCAGAAGGGTCGAAACCGTCGCGGACGAGATCGATCTTGCGGTACTTGAACGTCGCGGTGGTTTCGATTTCGGGCTGGATGCGCAGGAACAGCGGCCGCGCGAAGGTCGGTAGTTCGCGCGCGGCGAACGCGTGCAGCAGCGAAAGGTCTACGCCCGGCGCGAGGATCAGCGCGGCCATGCCGGCGCGGCCGTCGAGATCGCCCACTTTCACGCCGTACACGTTGGCTTCCTTGACGCCGGGAAACTGCGCCAGCGTATCGGCGACTTCGTTGGTGGAGACGTTCTCGCCCTTCCAGCGGAAGGTGTCGCCGATGCGGTCGACGAAATAGAAATAGTCGTCGCCGTCGCGGCGCATGAGATCGCCGGTGCGGAACCAGACGTCGCCCTTGATGAACACGTCGCGCATGATCTTGCGTTCGGTCTGTTTGGGATCGCCGCTGTAGCCCTCGAACCGGAACCGCGCCTCGTCGCTCTTGATCTCGCCGATCGCTTCGCCGACCTCGTCAGCCGCCGCTTCGATGCAAAGCCCGTCGGCCCCGCGCACTGGCTGCTCGGTCTCCACATCGAACTTCACGATGCGCACGTTGAGGCGTTTTTTCAGCCAGCCTGGAATCCGCCCGACGGAGCCTTCCTTACCCTCGAAGTTGACGAGGCTCACGTTGCCCTCGGTGGAGCCGTAGAACTCCAGCAGCTTGGGAATATGAAACCGCGGCTGGAACTTTTCCCACACGTCGGCGCGCAGACCGTTGCCGACGCCGAGCCGCAGCTCGTGGGCGGAGTCCGCGACCGAAACCGGCTGGTTCAACAGGTAGCGGCACAGTTCGCCGATGTAGAAGAACACCGTGGCTTTCTCGGCCGCCGCTTCGGTCCAGAAATGCGTCGCGGAAAACTTGCGCCGGATGATCAGCGCGCCGCCGGTGGTGAGCGCAAAGCCCACGCCGCACAGTCCGCCGGTGCCGTGGTAAAGCGGCAGCGTGATGTAAACCCGGTCCTCGTGCGTGGCGCGCCCGCCGCCGATGAACGCGCGCATCATGCCCATCACGCGCCGGTGCAGCATCTTGGCGGCCTTCGGCGCGCCGGTGGTGCCGGAGGTGTAAACATAAAGCGCGATGTCATCGAGCGTCACCGCGCCGCGCAGCGCCTGGTCTGGGCGCTCGCTGCTCATCGATGCGAGCGCGGCTTCAAGATCCTCCATGCCCGGCGTCGGATCGATCGCCCAGGCCTTCGGCGTGCGGGGCAGGCCGCCGATGATTCCGGCCAGCGCGTCGGTGAGATCGCCCGAGACGAGTACGTGGTCGGCTTCCGCAATGGTGATCGCGTGAGCGAGCTGGCCGCCGCTCAGGTTGGTGTTGATGAGGCCGACGACCACGCCGATCTTCACCAGCCCGATCCAGGCGCACACGTAGTCCGGACGGTTGCCCATCAGCAGGGCAACCGCGTCACCCTTCTTCAGCCCCTGCGCCAGCGCCCAGTGGGCGTAGGCGTTCGCCCGCGCATCGAACTGACGGTAGGTCATGTCGGCGCCCTCGAACCGGATCGCCACGCGGTCGGGATAAAGATCGACCACCCGCTCCACGTCCCAGCCGACGTTGACGGGCAGGCCCTTTTCGATCGGCTCGTAGGCCTTCAGGCTGGCGCGGAGGCCGTTGAAGAGGGCGAGGTCGGCGCGCAGCCGCTGAAGCAGATTCATGGGCTTCCATAAGCCGATGCGCCGGTGAAGGAAAAGTGTCGTTCCGCCTCACGGGTTCGTGTGGGGCTCGGCGGGCGCTACTGCTTCCACAGCGTCGTCAGCAGGCCCAGCGCGCCGGTGAACCTCAGCGGCGCATCGGTGACCGCGAGGCAGTAGCAGACCGCGTCGGGCTCGGCGGTGGGGCGGTGGGTGAGGTCTTCGTCGGCGATGG
>JANNVF010000342.1:0-8696 GCA_031414315.1 Hyphomonadaceae bacterium
GTGGCTTCCTGAAGGAAGGCGGCGTCATGGATGACGATTTCATCGACGCCTACATCGATCTCAAGAAGGAAGAGCTCGACCGCTTCGAAACCCACCCGCACCCGGTGGAATTCGAAATGTACTATAAGGCCTGACGGTCAACGGGGTCACTCGGGGGAGATGACGCGAACAAAGATGCGGGCCGGAGTCGCAAGACTCCGGCCCGCATTGCCTTGGGCGTTTGTGGTCGATCAGAACTTCACGACCGCCGAGGCGCTGTATGTGTTGACGCCGTCGTCTTCGCCTTCAAGTCGCGTGTACTCGCCGCGCACCCCGAATTTCGGGGTCAGCATGTACTGCGCGCCGCCGCCGTACCCGACCCCGTCGGCGTCCGCGCCCACCGCGAAGCCAGGCACCGAAGCCGATGCCTCGATCTGTGCGTAACCCACGCGACCGAACACATCGAAGTTCGGCGCCACCGGCAAGATGCCAACGGCGTACGCGCCGATCGCGTGGTCGAGTTCGACGGTCGCTGGGCCGACCTCATCATCCTTCACGCCGAACGTCGCCTCGCCTTCCACCGCGAAGTTCGGGTGAAACCGATAGCCGACCCGGCCCGTGATGCCGCCGAGGGTGATGTCATCGGCGTCATAGTGCGTGTAACCGCCGTTAGCGTAGACACCGGTCTCGGCCATCGCCGGCGCCGCAAGACCGAGCGCCGCGGCAAGCGCGACGAGTGCTGCTGAAGTCTTCATTCAAGGCTCCTCATGGAAATCCCACCCCGGGCGGATGGGCCTAACCCCTTGAGCGGGCAGCGGTGGTGAGGGTTCAGTCATTGTGGCGATTGGCGCCCCTTCCGTGGCCCTGAGGTCACGCTTTGCCCCATTGTCGCCACGCACGAGGCCGTTGTGCCCCAAGCATGTGCGCTGCGTTAATCCTTGAGACACCGAGTCCGTGGCGTGCTCCCCGGACTCGTGCGAGAGAGCCCCATGTCGAAAGCAAGCACCGCGCGGCAGAATGCCGATCTCATGCGTGACCTCCCGCTCCACACGCCGCAATCGGGCTACGACGCCAAGGACATCGAGGTCCTGGAAGGTCTGGAGCCCGTGCGTCGCCGCCCCGGCATGTACGTCGGCGGCACTGACGAGCGCGCCCTCCACCACCTGTTCGCCGAAGTGCTCGACAACTCGATGGATGAGGCCGTCGCCGGCCATGCCGATCGCATCGAGGTGGAGTTGGCCGCAGACGGCACGCTTTCGGTCACCGATAACGGCCGCGGCATCCCGGTCGATCCGCACCCGAAGTTTCCGCAGAAATCCGCGCTCGAGGTGATCCTCACGACGCTGCATGCGGGCGGCAAGTTTTCCGACAAGGCCTACCAGACCTCCGGCGGCCTGCACGGCGTCGGCGTCTCGGTGGTCAATGCGCTGGCCGACAGACTGTACGTGGAAGTGGCGCGCGACCGCAGACTGTTCGCGCAAACCTATTCGCGCGGCCTGCCGCAAGGACCGCTGAAGGAAATCGGTACGGCGCCGAACCGGCGCGGCACCATGATCCGTTTTCACCCGGACCCCGAGATATTCGGCGACAACGCCGCGTTCAAGCCCGCGCGTCTCTTTCAGATGGCGCGCTCGAAAGCGTATCTGCAGCGCGGGGTCGAAATCCGCTGGAAGTGCGCGCCGGAGCGGCTCCGTGAAGGTGACACGACGCCCGCCGAGGCGGTGCTCAAGTTTCCGAACGGCCTGAAGGATTTTCTCGCGGAAATTCTGAAGGACAAGAGGATCGTCACCACGGAGCCCTTTGTCGGGCGCACCGTGAAAGACATCGGCCACGGCAAGGTCGAGTGGGCGGTGGCGTGGGTGCAGGACGGCTTCGGCGAAGCCGACGGCATGTTGCGCTCGTACTGCAACACGATCCCTACCGCCGACGGCGGCGCGCACGAGAATGGTTTGCGCACCGCGCTCACGAAGGGCCTCAAAGCCTATGCGGAGCTGAAGAAAGACCGCAAGGCCGACCTCATCACCCAGGACGACGTGATGGCGACGAGCGCGGCTCTCGTGTCAGTTTTCATCCACGATCCGCAGTTCGAAGGGCAAACCAAAGGCCGCCTTGTCTCCACTGAAGCGGCACGCATCGTCGAGCAGGCCGTGCGCGATCCGTTCGAGCACTGGCTGACTGCGGCGCCCAAGGAAGCAGATCGCCTGCTCGAGTGGGTGATCAGTCAGGCGGAAGATCGCCTGAAGCGGCGCAAGGAGAAAGAGGTCGCGCGGCAATCCGCGACGCGCCGCCTGCGGCTCCCCGGCAAACTCGCCGACTGCGCGCGCTCGGACGCCAACGACACCGAGATCTTCATCGTCGAGGGCGACAGCGCCGGCGGCTCCGCCAAGCAAGCCCGCAACCGCAACACACAGGCGATCCTGCCGCTGCGCGGGAAAATCCTGAACGTCGCCACCGCCGGTGGCGAGAAGGCCTCGGCCAACCAGGAACTCGCCGATCTCACGCTCGCGCTGGGCTGTGGGGTGAATGGCAAATTCAAGCTCGATGATCTGCGCTACGAGCGCGTGATCCTCATGACCGACGCCGACGTGGACGGCGCCCACATCGCATCGCTGCTGATCACGTTCTTCCATCGCTCGATGCCGGGGCTGGTGCGGGCCGGAAGGCTGTATCTGGCGCTGCCGCCGCTGTTCCGGATCTCCACCGGCAAGGAACACGTCTACGCCCGCGACGACGCCCACAAGGACGAACTGATGCGCACGAAGTTCGCCAACCGGAAGGTGGACATCGGCCGCTTCAAGGGACTCGGCGAGATGATGCCGGCGCAGCTCAAGGAAACCACGATGGACCCGAAGACCCGTACGCTGGCGCGGGTGGTGCTCGATGCCGAGGACGTGGTCGAGTTCGAGGATCTGGTGGAGACCCTGATGGGCCGTAAGCCCGAACTCCGGTTCAACTACATCCAGCAGAACGCCCGTTTCGTCGAGGAACTCGACGTCTGATGGTCGCAGGCGCCCCCTCTTGACCATGTCTCGCATTGACTTGGGCGGGTATCGGCCTCATCTATCGACTTGTGTGGCGGACCTTCTGGTCGCGCCCCTTCGGCGTTTCGACGCCCTTTACGGCGGCTCGCCGCCTATTTGGAAACCCCTATGACTGACACGACGGCGCCCGTGGGCGCCCAAGATTTCGCAAGCCTTGGCCTCAGCGCCGAGTTGCTCCGCGCCATTGAGGACACCGGCTATACGGTGCCGACCCCGATCCAGGCGCAGGCCATCCCCCATGTTCTCGCCGGCCGCGACGTCCTCGGCATTGCCCAGACGGGCACCGGCAAGACCGCCTCGTTCACCCTGCCGATGATCGAAATATTGGCGCGCGGACGAGCCAAGGCGCGGATGCCGCGCACGCTCATTCTGGAGCCGACCCGCGAACTCGCGGCGCAAGTGGCCGAGAATTTCACCAAGTACGGCAAGTACCACAACCTGCGCATGGCGCTGCTGATCGGCGGCGTCTCGTTCGGCGACCAGGACGCGCTGCTGGCGCAGGGCGTCGATGTGTTGATCGCCACGCCCGGCCGCCTGCTCGACCACTTCGAGCGCGGCAAGCTCCTGCTCAACGGCGTGCAGGTGATGGTCGTCGACGAAGCCGACCGGATGCTCGACATGGGCTTCATCCCGGATATCGAGCGCATCTTCAAGATGACGCCGTTCACGCGGCAAACGCTGTTCTTCTCGGCGACCATGCCGCCGGAAATCCAGCGCCTGACAGATCAGTTTCTGTCCAGCGCCGTGCGGGTGGAGGTCTCCAAGCCCGCCACGCAGGCCGCCAACATCACCGCGCGTATCGTGAAGATGCCTGGGAGCGATCCCCGTACCCGGCGCGCCACCTTGCGCGCGGTGCTGCAGTCCCTGACGATCAAGAACGGCATCATCTTCTGCAACCGCAAGACCGACGTGGACATCGTCGCCAAGTCCCTCACCCGCCACGGATTTGACGCCTCGCCGATCCACGGCGATCTCGACCAGTCGTTGCGCACCAAGACGCTCGATCGGTTCCGCGCCGGTGATCTGCAGTTGCTCATCGCATCCGATGTCGCCGCCCGTGGGCTCGACATCCCCGATGTCGGCCACGTGTTCAACTTCGAGCCGCCGCGCCATCCGGAAGACTACATCCACCGCATCGGCCGCACGGGTCGCGCCGGCCGCTCGGGCGAAGCTTACACCCTTGCCGGTCCGGAAGACGGCCGCTCCGTGCAGGCGATCGAGAAGATGCTGGGCGCACCAATCGAAGTCATCGAGATCGAAGGCGTGCCGACCGAACGTCTGGGCGACAGCCGCGACAGCGGCGGTCGCGGACGCAAGGCCGAAGAGCTGCGCAATGAGCGCAGTCGCAAGCGCGACCGGTTCAAGAAGCGTGACTCCACGCGCCCGACCGCATCCACGGACCCCGCGCCGCAGACGTTTGTCGCAGAGGACGCGTCTGCATCGTACGAGGCGCCTGAGGGTGTCGAGGTGGTTGCGACCGGCGACGCTGAGCCTCGCCCTGCGCGGAGCCGGGGTGGTCGCGGTGGCCGTGGCAGATCGCGGGAGCCGCGCGCGCCTGCGGATGCCGCTGCCCCCCGGCCAGAGTCCGCCGAACCGGAGTCCGCCGAACGTGTGCCGCGCCCGCCGCGCGAGCGTGAGAGTCGTCCTCGTGCAGATCGGCCGCGTGAAGATCGTCCTCGCGAGGCTCGTCCGCGCGACAACCCGCCTCGCGAAGATCGTGGCGGTGGCGAGCGTGACGAAGTGTTCGGCTTCGGCGAGGCCGCCCCCGCGTTTCTGACGCGTGGCCAACCCCGCCGCGATCCGACCTAGCGGCTTTGGCCTGACCTACTTCTTCACCCGCCCCGCGATCTGCTTGCGGAACGCGTCGGTATAGGGCGGGCGCAGCATCGCCAGCAGCTCGCTCTTGATCTGGGTGTAGACGGCCTTCTTGTGGGAGAACTCCATGAAGCCGTCGCGCCCGTGATAGCTCCCCATTCCCGCCGGGCCGATGCCGCCGAACGGCAGGTCTTCCTGCGCCACATGGAAGACCACGTCATTGACGGTGACGCCGCCTGACGTGGTGCGGTTGAGCACCATCTCCTGCTCGCCCGCGTCCTCGCCGAAATAGTAGAGCCCCAGCGGGCGATCGTGCGCGTTCACGTAGGCGACCGCTTCCTCCACCTTGCCGTAGGTCTTCACCGGCAGCACCGGGCCGAAGATCTCGTCCTGCATCACCTTCATGTCGTCGGTGGCGTCGAGGATCAGCGTCGGCGGGATGCGGCGATGCTCCTGCTGGCTGAAGTCCTCGTTGGCGGGATTGATCTCGACGATGCGGGCGCCCTTCTCCTTTGCGTCCGCCACCAGCGCGCGCACACGATCATAGTGCCGCTGGTTGATGATCGCGGTGTAGTCGGGGTTGTCCTTGAGCGTCGGGAACATCTTGGCGACGGCGCCAGTGGCGGCTTCCACGAACGCCGCCTCGTTGGCCTTCGGCACCATCACGTAGTCGGGCGCCAGGCAGATCTGGCCGGCGTTCAGCGTCTTCCCGTTCATGATCCGCGCGGCGGTCTTGGCCATGTCGGCGCTCGGGCCGACGATGACCGGGCTCTTGCCACCCAGCTCCAGCGTCAGCGGCACGAGGTTCTTCGCCGCCGCCGCCATCACGTGATAGGCGATCGACGTGCCGCCGGTGAACACCAAGTGGTCGAACGCAAGTTCGGAGAACGCGCCGCCCACGTCCGGACCGCCGGTGACCACCGCGATTTCCTCTTCGTCGAAATAGAGATCGAATAGCCGCGCCATCGCCTCCGACGTGGCGGGCGTCAGTTCGCTCGGCTTGATCATCGCGCGGTTGCCGGCCGCCAGCACGCCGGCGAGCGGCGCGAACGTCAGGTTCACCGGGAAATTCCACGGACTGATAATGCCGATCACGCCCTTGGGCTGAAACCGCACCTCGGCTTTGGCGCCGAGCAGGTTGAGCGGCGATTCGACCTTGCGCTTCTCCGTCTTCATCCACTTGCCGAGATGCTCGCGGGCGAACTTCACCGGTCCGATGGACGCCGCGATGTCGGTGAACCGGCTCGCGTCTTTCGAGCGCGCGCCGAAGTCGGCGTTGAGCGACTCAATCAGTTCGTCGCCATGTTCAACCAGCAACGCCACGCAGCGGTTGAGCCGATCGGTCCGCTGCGCCTGCGTGGGCGCGCCCTCGCGAATGTGGGCCGCCTTCTGGCGGGCGAGGATCCGCTCCATGCGGATCTTGGCGTCGTCGGCGACCGGATTGGCCATGGCGTTCATCGGATGCTCCCTCGGATTCTTTCTTGTGACGCCGCTTTGGGCGCTTCGGGGCAGACTATGCAGGGCGTCCTGCTTCTGTCCAAGCGCGACGCTACGGCAGGCCTGTCCGACGCCGGACAGAACGCGCGACAGCATAGGCGATGTTTACCACTCCTCCATTTCTTGGGCGGTAACGTCGTTTGGGTCAAACAGGATTCGGGACGCGCTGTGACGGACTGCCTGCTCACACTCAATCCAACGGAAGCCTTGGCGATCGGTCACCAGACCGTCGACCTGATGGGCCACCACAAGATCAGCCCGAATGCGCAGAACTACGAAGTCTGGCTGGCCTACCGGCTGGGCGGACTGGTTGAGCTCCGCAAGGAGATCGACGAGAGGCTGGCCCGGGGCGAGCCTTTCACCGACGAGACCAACCAGCAGATCCACGACCGCTTCTTCTCCAACGCACGGCTCACCGCACAGATGGTCGCCACCGGCGAACGCATCGCCAAGGAGCTGAACGGCGTCATTTCGGCCATCAACTCCGCCGGCGAGAACGCCTCCGACTACGGTGCCGAACTGCAGGCCGCGTCCATGCGTCTGGAGAGCAGCGTGGGCCCTGACATGCTGCGCGAGATCGTCAGCACGATCACCAAGGCTACCGGCAAAATGGTCGACCAGAACAAGGACCTGACCGGCCAGCTGCAGAAGTCGTCGCGCGACATGGATGATATGCGCCGCACGCTGCGCCAGGTCCGCGCGGAAGCGATGACCGACAGCCTCACCGGCCTGGCCAACCGCAAGCTGTTCGATGAGACGCTGCGCAATCGCCTGCGCGAAGCCAGCATCGAGCGCTCGCCGCTCTGCCTGCTGATCTGCGACATCGACCACTTCAAGCGCTTCAACGACACCTGGGGCCATCTGACCGGCGACCAGATCATTCGCTTCGTCTCGTCCACCCTGCAACGCTTCGCACCGCCCGGCGGCCTCGCAGCGCGCTACGGCGGCGAGGAATTCGCGCTGGTGCTGCCGCGCATGACGCTGTCGGCGGCGCGCGAACTGGGCGAGCGCATTCGGCTGACGATCGAATCCAAGACGCTGGTGCGCAAATCGACCGGCGAGGATCTGGGCCGCATCACGGTGTCGTCCGGTGTCGCGCTGGCGCGTCTCGACGAGACGCCGACGTCGCTGATCGAACGCTCCGATGCGTGCCTCTACGTGTCCAAGCGCACCGGTCGCAACAAGGTGACCGGCGAGGCGGACGCTGCGGCGCACGCTGCGTAGGACTCCGACCGCTTGACGCCGCGTGACGGCTAGGCCCCGCCCGCGCGGCGCCTTAGGCTTCCGGTTCAGAGGAGGCCCACCATGAGCAAAGTCCGCTACGCGCTGGAAGACGGCGTCGCCATTCTCACCCTGAACGATCCGGCGACCATGAATGCCGCCGGCCTCGACATGGCCGAGGACCTCACGGTGGCCTTCAGGAAGGCGGTCGGCGAAGCCCGCGCCGTGATTCTTACCGGCGAAGGCCGCGGCTTCTGCTCCGGCGCAAACCTTTCCGGCGGCGGCGCGCTCGGACGCAAGCCCGCCGACGGCCCGCCCGACGCGGGCGCGGCACTGGAGTCCACCTACAACCCTCTCGTCACCTTCATGCGCGACCTGCCGATCCCGCTGGTCACCGCGGTCAACGGCGCCGCCGCTGGCGTCGGTTGTTCGTTGGCGCTGATGGGCGACATCATCGTCGCCGGCGAGAGCGCCTACTTCCTGCAGGCGTTCCGCCGGATCGGGCTCGTCCCCGACGGCGGCTCCACCTACCTCCTGCCCCGCATGATCGGCCGCGCCCGCGCAATGGAGATGATGCTGCTGGGCGACAAGGTGCCCGCGAGGACCGCGCTCGAGTGGGGCATGGTCAACCGCTGCGTGCCCGACGCCGATCTCCTCGCCACCGCCACGACGATGGCCAGGACGCTGGCGGCGGGGCCCAAGTCCATCGCCATGATCCGCAAGATCGGCTGGGACTCGCTCGACAACGACTGGAAGGACCAGCTCCACCTGGAGCGCATGACCCAGCGTGACGCGGGCCGCACCGAGGACTTCGCCGAGGGCGTCACCGCGTTCCTGGAGAAGCGTCCGGCCGCATTCAAGGGCAATTAGCACGACGCAGCACGGATAGCCGCACGCGCTTGCGCGCTGCGGATTCACTTCACTTGGCCCTTGATGGAGGGCCGTGGACGCGGCGCTCCGCATCGGAAGCGCAGGGTAGAAGTAGAGAAGACACGCAACACCGCGTCCCCGCGATCGTTTCTGTTCGCGTTGCCTGCGTCCGGGCATGTTTACCCGAGGGTCAGGTTCAACGCGGCGTGCGGGACGATGCTGTTCACACATCGCGCCCCGGACCGTCATGGTTTTGCACTACATGCGCGCCCC
>JANNVF010000343.1:0-1930 GCA_031414315.1 Hyphomonadaceae bacterium
CCGCCCGCGCACCGATCGTCAGCGCCGGCGAGTGTGGCGGCCCCGTCGAGATGCCGACAGGCTCGCCTACAAGCCGCGCCGCTTCCCGCGCCACCGCGAAGGTTTCCTCGTTGCTGACCTGGACGATCTCGTCGATCACCGAACGGTCCAGCACTTCGGGCACGAAGCCCGCGCCGATGCCCTGGATCTTGTGCGGTCCCGGCGCGCCGCCGGAAAGAACGGGGGAGGCCTCGGGCTCGACGGCGACCACTTTCAAGTTCGGCAGCCGGGGCTTCAGCACCTGGCCGACGCCAGTGATCGTGCCCGCCGTGCCGACGCCCGCGACGAAGAAGTCGAGCTTGCCGCCGGTGTCGGTCCAGATCTCTTCTGCGGTGGTGCGGCGGTGGACAGCAGGGTTGGCCGGGTTTGAGAACTGTGACGGCATCACCGCGCCGGGGATCGTCTCGATCATTTCCTTGGACTTGGCGATGGCGCCTTTCATGCCCTCGGCGCCAGGCGTCAACACCAGTTCTGCGCCAAGCAGCGCGAGCATCTTGCGTCGCTCCAGCGACATTGTCTCCGGCATCACCAGGATGAGGCGGTAGCCGCGCTGCGCGGCCACGAACGCCAGCGCGATGCCGGTGTTGCCGCTGGTCGGCTCGATCAGCACCGTGTTGGGCCCGATCTTGCCCTTGGCTTCAAGGTCCTCGATCATCGCGACGCCAATGCGGTCCTTCACCGACGCGATCGGATTGAAGAACTCCAGCTTGCCGATGATCTCGGCGTTGACGCCGTGCGCCTTGGCGAGCTTCGAAAGCCGCACCATCGGGGTGTTGCCGATGGTCTGGGTGATGTTGTCGTAGATCAGCCCGTGGCCGATGCGCTTGCCCGCGCCTTGATCCGCCATGCTGGCCTCCTTGATTTATCGTTCTGGTTTGATCGCGCACGATAGTCCGCCCGGAGGCGGGGCGAAACGTACAAATCTGAAGGCTGGGTTCAGCGGGGCTTACTTACGCGGAATCAATCGGCTGAGCGGGTTGATCGCTTCGCCGTCCTTCTTCTTGCCGCCGATCAGGTCCCCGAGCGCCTCGCCCGGCGTGCGCCCGCCGAGCGCGCGGGTGATCTGCGTCTGCGCGAGGCCCTCCAGATCTGGCCGGAACGCGGGCTTCGACCAAGGTCCCGTCACGCGGAAGGGAACACCGATGCCGCCGGCCGCAGCGTCGCCGCCCTGGCCCTGGATCGAACGCACGGCGCGGGGCGCGATCCGCATGTCGATGGTCTGTGCGCCGATGCCGATGGTTCCTTTGCCGTCGAGCCGCACGAACGGGTTGAGCAGGCGCAGGTTCTCGGTCGTCGCCACGCCGCTTACGACACCGAGGTCTGCGGCGAGCTCCGCGAAGTCGGTCTTCGCCGCCGCGCCGGTTGAGGCGCCGGTGAGCGCAGCCTGAACAGTGCGCGCGATCTGCGCGAGGTTCACGCCACGCCACGCGCCGTCGTTGAACGCGAAGGTCGCTGTGCCGCCGAGCGTCCGCATGATCTCGGCCTGGTTGCGGCCCTGGCCGGCGAGCGATGCCTTCAGGCGGCCACTCCCTTCGATCTTGTCGAAGCCGATCGCGGCAGTGAGAAACGGCAACGCCTGCACGCCTGCACGCCGGCGACGTCGATGTCGATTTTGACTTTTGCCGCAGATCCGCTCGCGTCGACGACGAGATGCGCCGTGCCCGTTCCGGCGTACATCGAAACGCGCGAGAGATTGGCGTCCATCACACCGTTGACGAGGCCGAGCCTCAGCGCGGTGCTGGTGAACTGCATTTTCTGGAAACGCAGGTCGCCGACCGTGAGGGCGAGATCGGTGTCGGCGGCGCGCAGACCGGCAAGGTCAAGCGGCGTCGCGTCCCACGCGACGGTGGTGTTGACGCCGCCTAGCGCGGCGGTCGCCGCGCCTTGCGTC
>JANNVF010000344.1:0-5592 GCA_031414315.1 Hyphomonadaceae bacterium
CGCCCGTAGCGCCGGCGTCCCGCCGGCCCGGTGGCGCGCATGGGCTTGACGGTGTGCCAGCGGAAGGCCGGCGCGCCGGGTCAGCGGGGATTGCGCGGGCGCCTTTCCCCCTAATTTTCGGAGCGCCGGTCTCCAGACCGGCAGCGGTGGTCCCGCCTGCACAACCGGCCGGTCTGGAGACCGGCGGTACGTAACTGCCGGCGCATGCAAACGGTGTACAAAACTGCGCGCGGTGTACAAACGGCGCGACCCGGAGCCTGCGCTTGCCCACCCCCACCCTCTTCATCGACGCCGACGCCTGCCCCGTGAAGGAGGAGGTCTACAAGGTCGCGCGGCGCACGGGCTGTCCGGTGCGGGTGGTGGCCAACAGTTTCATCCGCACGCCGCCGGATGTTGAGTTGACCGTCGTCGATGCGGGTCCTGATGTCGCCGACGACTTCATCGCCGAGCGCGTGCAACGCGGCGACATCGTCATCACCAACGACATTCCGCTCGCCAGCCGTACACTGCAGGCCGGCGGCGCAGCACTCGCACCCACCGGCAAGGCGTTCACCGAAGCCTCCATCGGCAGCGCATTGGCCACGCGCGAGCTGATGGAGCACCTGCGCTCGTTCGGCGAAATCACCGGCGGGCCGAAGCCGTTCTCGCCCCAGGACCGGTCGCGGTTCCTGTCAGCGCTGGATGCGCTGGTGATGCAGGCGAAGCGGCGCTGACCACGCGCCTCAGCGGCATATGTTGCGATCGGGCGAGGCGCCCGCGCCACCGGCAGGACCCGGCGGGTTTTCCCAGTTGGTGCCGGGCCCACCGTCGGGGCCGGGCGGATTGTCGTCGCGATCCGGCAAGAACCAGCAGGCAAGACCTGCATTCCAGTAGTAGTTGCGGCCGTTCCAGGCGCGGTAGTGCCAGCCGCGATAGTGCGCCGAAGCACCCGGGCCCCCTGCCGGGCCGGGTGGATTGCGCCAGTTCGTGCCCGGCCCGCCCACCGGCCCCGGCGGATTGCCCGCGCCTGGGCCGCCGATCGGTCCCGGTGGATTGTGGCGGCGTCTTGCATCGGCGGGCGTGGCGAGGGTGACAGCCGCAAGGGCCACAATCACCGCACAGGTCTGCAACAGTCTCATGGAGCCCTCCTTGATCATGGCGAACCGGGGCCGACCCCGACGCCACACCCCTTGAACGCCGCACCGATGCTAGCCCGTCGGTACGGACCTGTCGTCGCCCAAAACGGCGGTGACGAGCCACCAAAAAAAATCCGCGCCGCCGGAACTTCACCCGCCATGGCGCGTTGTTGACCTGCCCGGAAACCGATGAGAAGGGCTGAAACAGCCTATCACCGGCAGGCAGTAACCCTGAACGCGACTATGCTCTTTAGGCACGACAGAGTTAGGGGTTTTGGTGTCCGTCATACTGATCGTTGAAGATGAGGTGTTCATCCGCGAGATTGCGGTGATGCTTGTCGAGGACTGGGGCGACACGGTGCTCGCGGCCCGCGACGTGGGCACGGCGCTGGCGCTGCTGCGCTCTTCGCAACCCATCGATGTGCTGTTCACCGACATCTATCTGAAGACCGACGTTTTGGGCGGATGTGATCTGGCGCGCGAGGCAAAACGGCTGCGGCCGAACCTGCGCGTGCTCTACACGACCGGCAATTCCGCAACCGACACCCTGAGGGCGCTGTTCGTGGAAGGCTCCCACTTCATCGGCAAGCCGTACACGCCGCACCAACTGCAAGGCTCGGTTGCGGCGCTGCTCGCCTCGTAGATCTGAACGCACGCAAGTTCACAAGGAACACCGTCCCATGTCCGACATTGCGGCGAGCGATATCGTCGAAACCGTTCCCAGCGCTTTGCTCATCCTCGACAAGAACCTGAACATCACGTCGGCGAACCGCGCCTTCTACCAGACGTTCCGCACGAGCAGCGACGAGACCGAAGGCTGCCTGATCTACAACCTCGGCAACCGGCAGTGGGATATTCCCGCGCTGCGCAACCTGCTGGAGAGCGTGATCCCGCACCGCGCGTCGGTGGAGGGGTTCGAGGTCGAGCACGACTTCCCCACCATTGGCCGGCGCACCATGCTGGTCAACGCGCGGAAAATCCTGCGCCCCGGCGATCATGACGGCTTCATCCTGCTGGCCATCGAGGATGTCAGCGAGGAGCGCGCGGCCCGCGCCGAGAGCAAGCGCAACTGGCAGCTCACGCAGAGCATCGTCGACACCATCCGCGATCCCCTCGTCGTGCTCGAGAACGACATGACGATCGTGACCGCCAGCAAGGCGTTCCTGACCATCTTCGGCATCACCGAAGCCGAAACACGCGGGCGGCGTGTGTCGGAACTGGGCCAGCATCAATGGGACGTGCCGGCGCTGCGCCATCTGATGGAAAAGGTGCTGCCGGAGAACAAGCCGATCGAGAGCTTCGAGATCGAGGACAACTTCCCGGGTCTCGGGCGCCGCGTCTTCAATCTCAATGCGCGGAAGATCTCGCAGCCCGGCAACAACGCCCACCGCATGCTGCTGGTGTTCGAGGACATCACAGACCGCAAGCAGCGCGAGCGCGACGCGCTCATCCTGACCAACGAAATCTCCCACCGGATCAAGAACAACCTGCAGATCGTGGTCGGCCTGATCGCCTACGAAGCCAAGTTCACGCAGGCGCCGTGCGTACAGGGCTACAAGGCCATGCAGGCCAGGATCGGCGCCATCGCCCAGCTTTACGACCTGATCTCCCAGTCCAGCCTCGGCCGGACGATTGCGGTGGACGCTTACCTGCGCGAGATCGCCAAGGTGATGTCGGCGAGCCTGATCGGCGCCACATCGGGAATCAAGATCGAGGTGAAGGCCGAGGCGCTGGAGATCGACCCCGATCGCGCCGTGCCGTTTGGCCTGCTGGTCAACGAGCTCGCCACCAACGCCATCAAGCACGCGTTCCCGCACGGCGCGGGCCACGTGACGTTGAGTGTCGAGCAGGTCGGCAATGACATCGAACTGATTGTCGCCGACGACGGCGTGGGCATCCAGGACAAGGTGGTGGCAAAGATTCCGGAGAAGCGCGGCTCCGACTACGTGGCGATCTTCGTGCGGCAGCTGGGCGGGACGATCATCGCGTCACCGCCGGGCGGCGCGGGCACCACCGTGCGGATCCTGCTGCCGCTGCTGCTGGCGCCGTCGGGCGGCGCCGAACCGCTGGCGGCCTGAGCAGCGCCTACCCCATCCACTTGTCCGCGAGCGCCCACACCAGCGCCACCGCCACCACACCACCGCCGGCGATGGTGAGCCGCGCCGCGCGGCCGAGCAGGTTCACCTGCATGTCGATGGCGGCGCAGTACGCGGCGAACATGCGCCGGGCGAGCGCGGCCTGATCGTCTTCCAGGCCGGCGTTGTCGAACGCCTCGCCGATCATCACGCCGCGCACGCAGTAGAGCGCCGAGGCGGCGAGCAGCGCCACGCCGGTCAGCGCCACGATGGCGATCAGCGGGTCCGTGAGCGCGTCCACGCTCAACGGCGCGCCCGGCGATGCGGAAATCGGCAGCACGCCGGCGCCGATGATCAACGCGTCGAACGCCAGCAGCGCGCCGAGCTTCACCGAAAGATCGAGATCCTTGTGCCGCAACAGTTCCACGTCGGCCATGAAGCCGGGGTCGAGCCCGTCCTTGTGCAGCTGCTGGAAGGCGCGCAGCATCGTGCGCGCGGAGGTGGGTTTGGATACGCTCATGGCCCCTGCAAAACTCTCTTCGATTTCATGACCGTTAACGGCGCGCCACACTGGCGCCGCAGCGTACGCGCCCCATATGCGCCTCGCCTTTCGACCGCTCCATCCGGAGCAGTCGAAAGGTTTGATCTGGTCGCATTTTCTACGCCAAACCTGCGGCCACTTCGTCTGAAATGCTCTGGCAACCACAGGAGATGCGCATGCACGCCTACATTTTGCTCGACCGGACCGGCTCGATGCAATCCATCTGGGAGGAAGCGCTGGGCTCCGTGAACGCCTACGTGAAGGCGCTGACCGAGGGAGCGAAAGCCGATGCACACGTGACGCTGGCGGTGTTCGACGCGCACGAGGGCTTGCAGTTCGACGTGCTGCGCGCCGGCGTACCGGCCGCCACGTGGCAGGCGGTGACCAACGCCGACGCCACGCCGCGCGGGATGACGCCGCTGTTCGACGCCATCGGTCGGATGGTTGCGCTGGCCGAGACCGATGCGCCGGACAAGGCGATCGTGGTGATCATGACAGACGGCGCGGAGAACGCGAGCCGCGAGATGAAGAAGGACGACGTGAAGGCCGCGCTCGACCGGGTCGAGAAACGCGGCTGGCAGGTGGTGTTCCTCGGCGCGGAGTTCGCGAAGTTCAATGACGCCGACGCGATCGGCGTGGGTGTCGCCCGGCAAATGGCGATGTCGGGCAAGTCGATGAAGATGGCGATGTCCAGCCTCGCGGCCAAAACCCAGCGCTATTTCGAGGAAGGCGAAGACGTGAACTTCACCGCCGCAGACCGCGCCGAAGCCGGCGAAGCGGACGTGCAGCAGCGCAAGGGCACCTAACCCGAGCCCGGAACGGATCGCGCGTCCACAAGCGCGATCCGTTTCACTGTCCTCTCAGCGTCAGCACCACGATCTCCGGCGGCTGGCGAAAGCGCGCCGGGATCATCGACACCCCGACGCCGCCAGTTACATAGAGCTTGCGGCCGTCGTCATCGTAGGCGCCGCACGGCCAGCGTCTCGAACCAGCCGACGCATGCACCATTCTGCCGACAATCGGCAGGTTCACCTGTCCGCAATGGCTGTGCCCGGCGAGTGTGATGGCGACACGTGACGGCGCATCTGCAAAGACATCCGGCCAGTGCGCGATGGCGACAACTGATTCGTCTGCGGTGATGTTCATAAGCGCGCGTTCATAAGAAGGTCGCTCTCGGTTCGACTCGAGGTCCGCGAGACCCGCGATCCAGAATGCGCCACCGTCGCGCGCAATGCGGATCGCGTTGTTCTCCAGCACGGTCGCGCCTGTCGCCGTGAGTGCGCGTTCGATCGCGGGTCCGTCGTACCACCAGTCATGGTTACCCAGCACGGCGACTACGCCATGCGGCGCAGAGAGACGCGCGAACGGCGCGATGCCGCCGAGCACGATGGAGCGATCCTTCGCGGATCGCAGCGCCGCAGGTTCGTGCCGGCCTGCATAGTCACCCAGCAGCAGCACGATGTCCGGCCGCTCACGATTCATCCGCGCCACAACGCGATCCAGCCGCCCCGCGCTCATGTGCGGCGCGCCGACATGGGTGTCGGAGATGAGCCCGATGCGGATGGGTGGCCCGCGCCATGTCGCGCTATCCACGGTGACATGACGCACGACGAGTGTTTGCGGCTCGATGAGAAACGCCCACACGCAAAACGCCCAGCCGAGAGACGCGAGCGACGCCGCAACACTGGCGATCCGCCCTTTGAGGTGCTTTGCGCGCCACAAAAGGAAAAGGGCGATCGGCCAACCGATCGCCCCCATCCATGCAAGCGAGAGTAACTTTGCGCCCACGGCGCTAAGCCGCGTCCGCCGCCATTTTCTGCGCCTTCTTGATGGCGTCCTCGATGGTGCCGACCATGTAGAA
>JANNVF010000345.1:0-1570 GCA_031414315.1 Hyphomonadaceae bacterium
GCGTGGGTTGAGTCAGGTGTTCGTCGCCGGCCCGCCGGTGGCGCGCGCGATCGGCGAGGACGTGAACAAGGAAGAGCTCGGGGGCTGGGACATCCAGGCGAAGAACGGCGTCGTCGATGACGTGGTCGACAGCGAGGCCGAAGCGTTCGAGGCGGCGCGGAAGTTTCTCTCCTACTTCCCCGCCTCGATCGATGACCTCGCGCAACGCACGCCGCCGCGCGACGCGCCCGACCGGCGCGAAGACTTCCTGCTCGACATCATCCCGCGCGATCGCCGCGTGCCGTACAAGATGCGCCGCATCGTCGAGGCGTGCGTCGATCTCGGCACGTTCTTTGAAACCGGACGCCTGTGGGGCCGCCCGATCATGACCGGCTTTGCGCGCATCGATGGCTATTCCGTCGCCGTGCTCGCCGGCGATCCGATGTTCAACGGCGGCGCGTGGACCGCGGACGCCTGCCGCAAGTTGATCAAGTTCGTCGACCTCGCGCAGACATTCCATTTGCCAGTGGTGCACTTCGTCGACTGCCCCGGCTTCGCCGTCGGCGTGAAGCACGAGAAGGCCGGCGTGACCAAGCTCGGCGTGCAGGCGATGGCGGCGGTGTATCAGGCGCGCGTGCCGTGGTGCTCCATCGTGGTGCGCCAAGCCTACGGCCTCGCTGGCTCCGCGATGATGAATCCGTCACGGACAAAGTATCGCTACTGCTGGCCGAGCGGCGACTGGGGCTCGCTGCCGATGGACGGCGGCGTGGAAGCAGCCTTCAAACGCGAACTGGAAGCCCACGAAGATCCCGCCGCGCGGTTGGCGGAGATCAAGGCGTGGATGGAATCGCTACGCTCGCCCTTCCGCACCGCAGAGAGTTTCTTCGCCGAAGAGATCGTCGACCCGCGCGACACGCGACCGCTGCTGGTGGAATGGGCCCACCTCGCGCAACGCCCGCTGGAGCGCGGGCCGAGCAGTTTCGGAATGCGGCCCTAGGCCGCCGGCGCGCAGCTCTAGCTCCGCGCGCCGCAGTAGTAGGCGGCGAGATAGTACGGCGTCGGCTGCCGAGAGCTGACCACCGTCATGGGCGACGCACCCCGCGCCTGCTGCGCGAACGCGGCGAGGTTTGCGGCCGCCTGCGCCTCGGACGCTTCGGCGCGCACGAAATCCGAAGGGCCGTCGTAGCCAAGCCGTTTGTACGCGTCCTCGGTGAGCGGCCGCAGCCGGACCTGCCCGAGCCGTGTCGCCATGCCGCCGCTGGCGGATTCCGAGGCAGACTGTCGCTGCACCTCGGCGGTGAGCGCCTGGTTGAACGCCGTGGCGTGCACCTGATTTTGCGCCGCGCCGCTCCCGTCGCAATAGAACACATCGACATTCCACGCGCCTGCGGCGCGAGCGTACCCGAGGCGCGCGCTCGTATCGCGCAGCGGCGGGGTGCGACCCGGCAGCGCAAGGCTGCGCGTCACAGGCGCCGTCGCTGACGGCGCCTGCACGGTAGGCGCCTGTACGGCGACGAGTGCAGGCGCCTGCATCTGTTTGGTGATGGCGGCTTCCGGCACATCGCTGGTCTGGTTGCGGATCGCGTCCACC
>JANNVF010000346.1:0-6185 GCA_031414315.1 Hyphomonadaceae bacterium
CCACCACCACAGCAGCGCCCGCTTCCGTCGCCGGTCCGTCGCCGGGCATCCCGGCGCAATCTCCGGGCCTTCAGCCCGTGGCCGAACCTGCGGGAGCGGCCGCGCCGGCCAGCGCCTTCACGGTGGCCGACGTACAGAAATGGCTGCCGTGGCTTGGCGGCGGCCTCGTCGCCCTCGCCGTGATCCCGTGGCTCGTCGGCATGGCCCGTCGCCGGACCCCGCGCGGTGGCGATCTGCGCGAACAGCGCACGACCACCGGCAAACGCCGCGACGACGCCGACCCAAACCTGACGCCCACCGAGTAACTCAGGCCGCAAACGCCACGCCAGCGCGCACCACGATTGCGAAGGGCGTGAGCGGTCCGGTCCCGGGCCCACCGACGCAGGCGCCGTCCGCGATATCGAAACTCGCGCCATGCGCGGAGCACACGAGGAAACGCCCCTCGTCGATCACCACGCGACCGTCCGGCCGCTCCAGCGGCGACCGTGCGTGCGGGCAGACGTTTTCATAGGCGCGCACAATATCGCCGCGCCGCGCCACGATCAGCGAAAACAGCGCATCACCACTTCGGAAATCCACCGCGCGCGCGTCAGGATCGCCGAGATCGGCCAGCGCCATCAGCGCAGTGCCCGGCGCCGGTCGCGCCGGGTTCACACGCCCTCGGCGCGGAACGGGCGCGCCAGCAGCGCGGTGATGGCGGAGTCCACGTCGCTGCGCCCGGCGAGGATCGCGTCGACCGCCGCGCAGATCGGCATCTCGACGCCGTGCTTTGCCGCCAGCGCCACCACCGCCGGCGCGGTCGCCGCGCCTTCGGCCACCGAACGGCGCGCGCCGAGCACTTCAGCGGCGGACTTTCCCTCGCCCAGCGCCGCGCCAAGCGAGGTGTTGCGCGACGCCATGCTGGTGCAGGTGAGCACGAGATCGCCGAGGCCACACAGCCCGCTCAGGGTTTCCTGCCGCGCGCCCATGGCCAGGCCGAGCCGGCACAGCTCGGCGAAGCCCCGCGTGATCAGCGCCGCGCGCGCGCCGTCGCCGAGCTTGCGCCCTTCGGCGACACCGCAGGCGATGGCGATCACGTTCTTTACCGCGCCGCCGATCTCGGCGCCGATCAGATCGTCGGTGAGATACGGGCGAAACGTCGGCAGGCCGAGCGCCTTGACGAGCGTCTGACCCAGCACCACCTCCTTGCAGGCGATGGTCGTCGCCGTCGGCAGGCCGCGCACCACGTCCTTGGCGAAACCAGGCCCTGACAGCACCGCCGCCCGCGCCTGCGGCGCCACTTCGGCCAGCACCTCCGACATCAGCGCCAGTGTGCTCTGCTCGATGCCTTTGGCGCACAGCACCACCGGTGTGCCGGGCCGCAGCGCCGGCGCGAGCTGCTTCAGCGTCGGGCGCAGATGCTGGGCGGGGGTGACGGCGAGGATGACGTCGGCGTCGGCGAGACGGCCAAGGTCGGACACCGCCACGATGGCCGGATCGAGCGGCCGGCCCGGAAGGAACGCGGTGTTCTCGTGGGTCGTATTGATTGCGGCGACCACGTCCGGCTCGAATGCCCAGAGGGTAACCGGTCGGCCGGCGTTGGCGGCGATCTGGGCCAGCGCGGTCCCCCACGCCCCGGCGCCGAGGATAGCCACCCTTAAGTCAGGGGTTGATTCGGCTGAACTCTTCATTGATCGTTCAATTCACAAAGCGTAAGGTCAGCAGATGGATGAAAAAGCCCAGACCCGCGAGCGCATCCTCCACGCCGCGATGACCCGGATCAAGCATTACGGCTACGGGAAAACCACCATGGCCGAGATCGCCGCCGACTGCGGCATGTCTCCGGGCAACATCTACCGCTTCTTCGAGGCCAAGATCGATATTGCCGAGGCGATGGCGCGCCGGCATTATTCGGAGCAGCAAGCCGAAAGCGCTGCAATTGCACGTCGGCGCGATCTGACGCCGGACCAGCGTCTGCGGGAGATTTTCATCAAGCGGATGCGCGACAACTACGTTCTGGTGGAAGAAAACGCCAAAATCCTGGAGGTGGCGCAGGTTCTGACCACCGAACGGCCGATTTTCTCCAACGAACAACTCGCCCATGAGCGCGTGTTCCTGGCAGCGCTGCTGGAAGAAGGCGCCCAGCAGGGCGTTTTCATCAAGGGCGACTACGAGTTCATTGCCGAAATGCTGCAATCCGCCACCGCGAAGTTCAGCTTCCCGCAGCTGTTCTCGCAGCTGACCCTGGCGAAGCTGGAGCGCGAGCTGGCCGGCGTGCTCGATCTGATGCTGAACGGCCTATACGTGCGCAACGAGACCGGGGCGAAATCGACCACCAGAGAGGCGATTACGGTTTCGTGATCGTAAAGACTGAACAAAATCGAATTTATTCATTGATCACTTAGAAGCTTCGTGGCATAAAACGGTCATGGCGATGACGCCGACCGGAGACGAAGCAGATGACCACCACCTTCACCACCCAATTGGCTCAACGCGCCGCTGGCGTGGCGCTGGGCATCGCGACCGTCGCCGTCGTGCTTGCCCCGCTCTTTCAGGCCGCCGCCCGCATCATCCTCTGAGCGCACCGCGCCACCGCCACCCAGAAATCAGGAGACTTTCCATGACCCGTCGCACCGCAGCCGCCGCGTTTCACCAGTTTGGCAACATCCTCCTCGCAATCGCAGCAATGAGCTTCCTCGCCCTGCCTCTCGCGAGCCTCGTCGACACGCTGATCGGATAGTTTCGCTACCGCTCCTCCCCCGAGCCAGGCGACATTCAGGCGCGGAGCCTAGTGCTCCGCGCCTTTTTCTTGCGCAATAGGACCAATCGGCCACACATTCAGATTAACTTGCCATGCCGATACGCATGTCTGTTGCAACGATGCGGCCCTTCCCCGAATCCTGACGATCCGTCATGGATGTCTGGCGCATGTACATTCGCATGTGCAGCAAAAGGAAGATTTCATGAGCCCGAACACACATCCGCGTGCCCGGCGCGCGCTGGCGGTGGTCGTCGCCACCGTGCTCGTCGCCGGCGCCTACGCGCCCATCCTCAACATGGCCGCGCTCGTCATGGCCTGATCCTGAAACGGATCGACTGAAACGGTGGGGCGGATGGCGGAAAGCGCTGTCCGCCCCATTGTCGTTCGGGGCTTGCGCTGGGTCTGCGCGCGCCCGATAGCTGGCCTGAGAGCCGCGCCAGACCATGACCAGGATATTCCGCATCGGCGCCCGGGCGTCGCCCCTGTCGATGACGCAGGCGCGCAGGATTCAGGCGCGGGTCGCCGAAGCGCTCAAGATCGAGCCCGGCGACCAGGACCACCGGGTCCCGCTGTTCCCGATGATCACCACCGGCGACCGGATCACCGATCGCCGCCTGATCGAAGCCGGCGGCAAGGGGCTGTTCACCAAGGAACTGGACGATGCGCTCCTCCAGGACCACATCGATCTCGCCGTCCATTCCCTCAAGGACCTGCCGACCCGGCTGCCCAGCGGCCTCGTGCTCGCCAGCGTGCCGGAGCGCGCCGATCCGCGGGACGCGTTCATCAGTCTGACGGCGGCCTCGCTGGCGGATCTGCTCCCCGGCGCGGTGATCGGGACTGCGAGCCTGCGCCGTCAGGCCCAGGTGCTGCATGCCCGCCCCGACCTGACCGTGAAAACATTGCGCGGCAATGTGGAGACACGGCTCGCCCGGATCGCCGATGGCTCCTACGACGCTACGTTCCTGGCTCTGGCCGGTCTGGAGCGGCTTGGCCTGGCCGACAAGGCGCGCAGCCTCGTCGACCCGCAGGCGATGCCCCCGGCCGCCGGGCAAGGCGCGCTGGCGGTGACCGCCCGCCATGGGGACATCGAAGTGCGTGGCCTGCTCGCGCGCCTGGAGGACGAGACCGCAGCCATCGAGACCGCCGCCGAACGGGCGTTTCTCGCCGCACTGGACGGCTCCTGCCGCACACCCATCGCCGCGTACGCCCGGCTCGACGACACCGGCCTCAGCTTCCTCGGTGAAACGCTGACGCCGGACGGCAAGAGCCGCTGGCGGCGGACCGAACGGATCACGCGCAGCGCCCACATCGGCGCCGACGCGGTGGCGCTCGGAGACCGGCTCGGCCGCTCGATCCGCGCCGAAGCGGGCGACCAGCTCATCTGGGACGCCTGAACCCGCGATGGCCCGTATCGTCGTGACCCGCGCGGAGCCGGGCGCCTCAGCCACCGCCGCGCGGCTCGTGGCCATGGGCCACACCGCCCTGCTCGCGCCGATGCTGACCATCGCGCCGCTCGCCGCCGACCCGGCGCTCGCAGGATTTCAGGCGGTGATCTTCACCAGCTCCAACGGCGCGCGTGCGTTTGCGGCGCAGGCGTCCGAACGCCATCTGCCGGTCTTCTGCGTCGGTGACGCCACCGCCGAAGCGGCCCGCGCGGCCGGCTTCGTCACAGTCCGCTCCGCCAGCGGCGATCTCCACGACCTTGTCGACCTCGTCGCCACCACTGTCGATCCGGGCGCCGGGCGCCTCCTGCATGCGGCGGGCGCCGATCTCGCAGGCGATCTTGCCGGCGCCTTGCACACGCACGGCTTCGTTGTGGAGATCCGCAGCTATTACAAAGCGGTACAATCTCACACCCTGCCCGACGTGGTAGACTGCGCTTTGTCGGCGTCGCCTCCCAGGGTGGATGTCGTGCTTTTCCACAGCGCGCGCGCGGCGGCGGCGTTCGTGCAGCAGGTGAACCCGCGCGAACGCCTGGCCCGAATCGATGCTGTCTGCCTGAGCGACGCGGTGGCGGAGGCGGCCCGAACCGCCCGATGGCGCAAGGTCACGGTGGCGGGCCAACCGCAGGAGGAGGCGCTTTTGTTGCTGCTTCCAGCGGCGGACTCAGGTCAGGGTTGAGCTGAACGAATCGGGAGTATCGGGCCCATCTTTCGGTGAGGCGCGAGTCAGAGGTATTTCACGGCCAAATCTGGTTGGGCATTTGGGCGGGCAGTTTCAGGGGTACGCATGAGCGCGAGCGATGCAGAACGCGGTCGCGACGAGCCGATCGACGTGGAGTGGGAGCCGGCGGGCCGTGGACGCGGGCGCCGCGCGGCGCCCGATCGCGTCGGCATGGGGGCGTTGATCATCACGTCGATCCTGGCGGCCTTCGGCGGCGCGGGCATGGGTGCGTTCGCGTCGCGCTCGCCGGCCTTTGCGCCGCTACTCGACAGTGTCGGGCCGGCGTCTGCGCAGGGCATCGTCGGCGCGAGCGCCGGCGGCGGTGTTGATCAACGCCTCCGGCAGCTCGAATCGCGCTGGACGCAGGTGGAGACGGCCACGGGCGGCACCGATGCCGCCGCAATCGCGGGCCGCATGATCGAACTGCAAAGCTCGGTGAACGGCCTGCAGTCCCGCATCGGCGACGCCAACCTCACGGCGATGGCGGCGCAAGTGGCGCAGTTGCAGGCCGACACCGACACGATCCGCAAGCAATCTGAATCCGCCGCCCTCGCGGCGCGCGCTGCGTTCGCGGTGGCCGCCGCCGCCGAAGCGGCGCGCGCATCGGGACCGTTCGAACAGGCCTACGCGACGCTGGAAACGATATTGCCGGGCGATCCGAACATCGTGGCGCTGGCGCCGCTCGCGCGCTCCGGCGCGCCGTCGCGGCAGGAACTGAAGGACCAGTTCTCCTCGATGGAGGACAGCATTGTCCGCGCCGCCCGCATCAGCGCAGCCGGCGCGGGATTCTGGGGCCGCATGCAAGCGTTCCTCGCGCAGTTCGTCACCGTGCGCCGCACGGGCGAAGGCGACACGCCGACCGGCATGGTGGAGCGCGCCAGCTCACGGCTGCAGAGCGACGACGTCGCCGGGGCGGTGGCAGAGCTGTCGCGACTCACTGGCCCTGCGGCGCAGGTGGCCGGGCCCTGGGTGCAGCGCGCCCGCGCGCGGCTTGAAATCGATGCGCGGCTCGCCGCCATCCGCGCCGAACTCTCGCGGGGGCGCTCCACATGATCCGCATCGCAGTCGCCCTTTTCATCATGGTGATCGCAGCGCTGCTCACGCTGCAGGTCGCCAACACGCCGGGGACAGTGACCGTCGAATGGTTCGGCACCACTGTCGAAACCACCGCGCTTTTCGCCATCATCGCCATCGCCGCGTTGATGGTGGTGTTTCTGCCGCTCATCCGCTTCATCATGGTGCTGGTCGATGCGCCGGAAGCTCTTGTCGACGCGCTGGGCGA
>JANNVF010000347.1:0-4490 GCA_031414315.1 Hyphomonadaceae bacterium
GTCATCGCGTTTGCCAACGCCATTGTCGGCGACCGTCAACCGCCAGTCCGGCGCCGTCGTTTCGTACCTGACCGTGATCGTGTTGTCGGGCTTCTCTACCGGGAACGCGTGCTTCAGGGCGTTGATCACCAGCTCAGTGACGATCAGACCGATGCTGACCGCATCACTGGAACTAGCGTTTCCCTCGGGAACATCAACGATGACCGCGACCTTGTGGTCCTCGCCGATCATCGAAGCGGCCAAGCTTTCGCACAGTTGCGCGAGATACGTGGGCAAATTGATCGATTCCGCGCCGCCAGTGGCGTGCAGATGCTGCTGCACTGCCGCCACGGCAAGCACCCGCTTGTGCGCGTCATGCAGGTGATCGCGCGTTTCATCGGACGTCACGTTGCGCGCCTTCAGCAAAAGGATGCTGGCGATGATCTGCAAGCTGTTGGCCACGCGGTGCTGCATTTCCTGCAACAACAAGTCCTTGTCGCGCATCAGCTGATCGCGCTGACGCTCCGTTGCGCGCCACGCAGTGATGTCTTCGAAGGCGAGCAGAAGGGTCGTGTGCCCACGGGCTTCGTAGAATACCTTGCGCGCGTTCAGCAGCATGCAGCGCCGCCCGATGCCGGGGAGATCGAGCTCGACTTCGTAGCCGTCGAGCACGGTGTGGTCCGGAGATATCCGCTTCAGCAGATCACTCAGCGCCGAGATATCCCACTGGCCGTCGCCAAGCGCGTCCAGCAGCCGGCCATCGGTGTCTTCCTGGCGGACCTTGAAGGTGGAGTAGAAGGATCGGCTGGCCGCGACGACGCGCAGATCTTCGTCCAGCACCAGCAACGGCTCACGGATGGTATCGACGATCGCCTGCGCGAGTGTGTGATCGTACTCGATAGTTTTGATCACGATACTTCGGGAGACCTCAGATGACGCCGCGCACTGCGCGATCCTGCCCTTTCCCAGCTGTAATAGCGAATCGTTGCGCGTGACGATGTGAAGTGTGCGGTACCGCACACTTCTGTTGCTGACTCAGCCAGCCTGCGACGACTTTTCGCCAAGCGCGTGCAACGCAACGTGCTGCAGTAGCAGGATGGTCTTCCCATCGACGATGTCGCCGCGCGCGATCATCGCGAGAGCTTCGTCAAACGACAGTTCGAGCACCTCAATGTCCTCATCCTCGGCGCGCACGCCGCCGCCGTCGCCGATGCGCATGCCCGCATCATACTCGGCCACGAAAAAGTGCAGCCGTTCGGTCACCGATCCCGGGCTCATGAAGCAGTCGAACACCTTGCGCACGTCGTGAAGCCGGTAACCCACCTCCTCTTCCACCTCGCGCCGGATGCGGTCCTCAGGCTTGGCGCCATCCTGCAGACCGGCGGCGGCCTCGATCAGCAGCTCGTCGTGCCCGTCGACGTAGGCCGGATAACGGAACTGGCGGATGAGCAACACGGTGCGCGCCGCCCGGTTGTACGGTAGCAGCGTCGCGCCGTTGCCCCGGTCGTAGGTTTCGCGGGTGGTCGTCTGCCAGGATCCGTCGTTCCGGCGCCAGTCGAACTCGGTTTTCTTGAGCACGTAACGATCGGCCGACAGGGTGCGGACGTCACGGATTCTGATGCGATCGGACAGGGACATCCCGCACCCTAAAGAAAGCGCAAGACAGGGCGCAATCGCGCTGAGCGCACTTGCTTCTCTGAACCGTCCGTTCAGGATCGGTTCAGCCACCAGGTCGCCACAATCTGGATCGTCGAACGGATCACCCCATGGCTCGCAAGCTCACCACCCTCATCGCGGCGCTCACTGTCGCTGTCACCGCGCTCACGCCCACGTTCGCGGAAGCGCGCGACCACGGCCGACGCGGCGGGTACTACGATGGGCGCGGCTATGACCGGGGCCACTATGACAACCGCGGCCGCGGCGACTATCGCCGTCACGACAACGATGACGATGCGCTGGCGGCCGGTGTCATTGGCCTCGCGCTTGGCGCGATCATCGGATCGGCGGTCACGTCGAGCAACCAGCAGCGCTACTACCAGCCGCCGCCGCGCACCTATTATGCGCCGCCGCCGGCTGCCTACTACCCGCCCCCGCCGCCGCAGGGATACTACGGCGGCGACCAGGGCTATGCGGCCGGCCCGCAGGTGTGCGTGGTGCGCGAGCGCCAGTGGGATCCCTATGCCGGCCAGTACGTCCGCGTGGAGCGCCGCGTCCCCTGCTGATGGCGTCCTGAGCGCCTGGTGGGCGCCGGGCGAAGACTCTCTGCATTTTCCCAGCGCGCACGGTCTGAACCCGGGCTAGAATTCTTCCCATGCGGTTCATCTGCGATGCGCCTGGCGGCAAGACCTGGTTCGGCATGGACACCGAGGCGGAGGCTGACGCCGAGTCCGAGGTCATGCGGCACGCCGTCGGGAAATTCTACAAGCGCGCCCGCGTTGACGCCGTCGCCAGCTACACGCCGCCGCCATCGGCGCCCTCCATCGAACGCGATATCGGGTTGAAGGCGCATATCGAACGGTCGATGCCGCGCTTTCTCACGCTCCGCGACGGCGAGGGCGCGGGTCTCGCCACCGCCATGCTGCCGCCGGTTGGCGGCGGCCCGTTCCGCACCATCATCGTCGGTCCCGACAACAACGATCCCTACGAGGCGCACGCCGACGCCATCGCGAAACTCGGCGCCCACCTCGGTCTCAGCCTCGATCCGGAAGCCTGCTACCCGTACCGTCGCTGACGTGGCATAACTCCCGGAAGAACCAAAAAACCGGGAGGACAGCCATGATCCGCAAAGCCATTGCAGCGCTGGGGATGCTTGCGCTCTACGCCTGCGCCACACCGCCGCTTGCGCCTGACACCACGGCCGAAGGCGCCATCGCCGCCGCCATCCTCGATTCAGGTCGCCCCGCCGAAGACACTGCCCGCGACAGCGCACGCAAGCCCGCACTCATGCTCGCGTTCGCCGGCGTGAAGCCGGGCCAGTTTGTCGGCGAGATGTTTCCCGGCGGCGGCTACTACACCCGCCTGCTCTCCACCACCGTCGGTCCGCGCGGCCGCGTGATCGCGCTGGTGCCGGCAACGACCGCCGCGAACACGCCCGCGCAGATCGACCCCGTCCGCGCGATCGCTGCGAATCCCACGTACGCCAACGTCTCCGTCGAAACGCCGAACGGAACGCCGACGCCTTCGGTTATGGTGGATTTGATCTGGACGTCGCAGAACTATCACGACATCCACGCCTATGGCGCGCCGGGCTCGGCGGATGCGATCAACCGGGCGGTGTTTGCCGCGCTGAAGCCGGGCGGCGCCTACCTGGTGATGGACCACGCCGCGCAGGCGGGCTCCGGCGTCCGCGACGTGAAGCTGCTGCACCGCATCGACATCGACACGGTCAAGCGCGAGGTGCTGGCCGCCGGCTTCGTCCTCGACGGCGAGAGCGACGCGCTGGCCAACCCCGCCGACACGCGCACGCTGCTGGTGTTCGACCCCGCAATCCGCGGCAAGACCGACCAGTTCGTGCTGCGCTTCCGGAAACCGGGCTGAGCGATGGCGCTCAGCGTCCGAAAAATCGCCGGCGCGCTGGGCGCGGAGATCGACGGCGTCGATCTCTCGCGGCCGCTCGCCGGGGCTGACTTCACCGCGATCCATCGCGCGTTCCTCGACCACCAGGTGATCTTCTTCCGCGATCAAGAAATGACGCCCGACCAGCACAAGGCGTTCGGGCGCCGCTTCGGCACGCTCAACATCCACCCTTATGTGAAGGGCATGGACGGCCACCCGGAGATCATGGAAATCATCAAGGAACCCACCGACGCCGTGAACTTCGGCGGCGGCTGGCACTCCGACATGAGCTTCCTGGAAACCCCGTCGATCGGCTCGATCCTGCACGCCCAGCAGACCCCGGAATGGGGCGGCGACACGCTGTTTTCCTCCATGACAGCAGCGTTCGACGCGCTCTCCCCCGGCCTCAAGGAAACCCTCGCCTCCCTGCGCGCCGTGCACTCCGCCAACCGCGAGTATTCCGCCAAGGGCGCCTCGTCGCAGAAGCGCGGCTCCATGGAGGTGGCCGAGGCCGAAGGCATGGCCGGCGAGTTCACGCACCCGGTGATCCGCGTCCACCCGGAAACCGGCAGGAAGGCGCTCTACGTCAACCCCGCCTTCACGCTGAAGTTCGAGGGCTGGAGCACGCGCGACTCCAGGCCGCTGCTCGAGTATCTCTTCCAGCACGCCCGCTACGAGGGCTTCACCTGCCGCTTCCACTGGACCGACGGCGCGGTGGCGTTCTGGGACAACCGCAGCGTCTGGCACTTCGCCCTGAACGACTACCCCGGCCAGCGCCGCCACATGCGCCGCGTCACGGTGGATGCTGTGTGATGCGCGCGCACCATCAGGGACGCCGCCGATCACAAAATCCCGGCTGCGCTCAATGTTGTGTAAGCGCCTACAACTGCCAGGACGGCCGCAACTTGTAGCATCAACACTACTCGCAAGTCGTGGTCGTATGTACCATTCTCGAT
>JANNVF010000348.1:0-3509 GCA_031414315.1 Hyphomonadaceae bacterium
CCGAAGCCACCCGCGCGGCCGCCGACGGTGCGCTCGAAGCACTTCTTGCCGCCGCCAACCGCGCCGCCGTCGAACGCGCCACGCTGGAGGCCAATGCGCGCGAAGCCCGCGCACGGCTCGCGCGCGCCGAAGCGCGGCTGGCCGACATCGCGCGGGAATTCGCCGAAGCCACCGCGCCGAACGATCTTGCCAAACGCCTCGCAGCCGCCGAAACCGCGCTGTCGGAAGCAACCATCGCCGCCGAACGCGCCGCAGCAGCGGCGGATAACGCCGAACGCGCGATGAAGGCGGCGGATGCCGACTGGCAAACCGTGCAGAGCGCTTTCGCGACCGCTGACAAGACGCGCGGCGAACTTGCCGCTGAAGTGCGCGCGCTGGAACAGCTCGTGGCCAAGCCCATGGGCAAGGGCTTCGCGCCGGTGCTTGCCGACATCGACGCCGCACCCGGTTTTGAGAAAGCGGTGGCCGCCGCGCTGGGCGACGACATCGAGGCGTCACTCGCCGAAAAGGCGCCGTTGCGCTGGGCCGGCGCGGCGGAACGCAAGACTGTCTGGCCCGAAGGCGTTACGCCGCTCGCGCCGCACGTGAAGGCTCCCGCCGCGCTGGCCGCGCGCCTCTCCATGTGCGCGCTCGTGCCGCGCGAAAACGGCGCGAAGATGCAGCCGATGCTGTCGCCCGGCGCGCGGCTGGTGTCGCGCGAAGGCGATCTGTGGCGCTGGGATGGTTTCGTGCGCCGCGCCGACGCGCCGGCGCCGGCGGCAGCGCGCCTCGAACAGCGCAACCGCCTGACGAAAGCGAAAGCCGAATTTGCAAAAGCCGACGGCGTCGCGACGGTCGCGCAGGCCAAGCTCAACGCCGTGAAGACGATCCGCGCCAACGCCGAAGCAGCACTGCGCACGGCGCGCGCCGCCGCCCCCGCCGCCACGGCGGAGGCGGTGCGCCGGACCAGCGCGCGCGACGCCTTGATCGCCGAAGAACGGCGATGGAGCGAACGCCGCGACGCTGTCGGGCGGCAACGCACGAGCATCGAAGCCGAGCGCGACGAAGCCACCACCGCATTGTCCACCGCCGAATCCGCACGCACCGAGGCCGCTCCCACCAACGAACGCGCGATCACTGCGGCCCGCGCCGAGGCGGACTCCGCGCGCGCCGCTGCCGCGGAAGCGAAGGCAGCGCTGTCCATCATCGCGAAGGCGGACGCCACCCGCCAGGCGCGTCGCGCCGCAGTCACCGCCGAACGGGCCGACTGGGCGCGGCGTCTTTCGACGGCCGCCGCGCGGCTCGATGAGATCGCTACTGCGCGCGCGCGTGAAACCAAGACGCTCGACGCCGCGAAGGCGGCGCCCGCGAAAACCGAAGAGCGTCTAGCCAAAGTGCGCGACCAGTTCGATCTGGCCGAAAAGCGCCGCGTGAAAGCATCCGACGCGCTCGCCGAAGCCGAGCGGGTCGCCCGTGATGCCGACACCGCCGCCCGCGAAGCGGAGAACGCACACGCCGCCAAACGCGAAGCGCGGGCGGGATCGCAAGCGCGCATGCATGCGGCGCGCGAACGACTCGGTGATCTGGAAAACGCCGCGCGCGAGCAGATCGGCTGCGAAGCAGACCAACTCGCCGAACGCGCCGGCGCGCTGATGACGCAGGCGCTGGCCCGCGGCCCCCTCGCCGATCTCGACCGCAAGCTGGAGCGGCTGAAAAGCGAGCGCGATCAGGCCGGACCCGTGAACCTGCGTGCAGAAGAAGAACTCGAGGAAGTGGAAGCGCGCCTCGCCACACTGGAGCGCGAACGCGCGGATGTGGACAGCGCGATCCTCAAGTTGAAGCAGGCGATCGGCCGGCTGAACGCCGAGGGACGCCAGCGTCTGCTGAAGGCGTTCGACATCGTCAACGAGCATTTTTCGAAACTGTTCGCGACGTTGTTCGAGGGCGGACAGGCGGAACTGCGGCTCACCGAATCCGATGATCCGCTCGCTGCCGGCCTTGAGATCTTCGCGTGCCCGCCGGGCAAGCGCCTGTCCACGCTTTCGCTGATGTCCGGCGGCGAACAGGCGCTGACCGCGACGGCGCTGATCTTCGCGGTGTTCCTCGCCAACCCGGCACCGATCTGCGTGCTCGACGAAGTGGACGCGCCGCTCGATGACGCCAACGTCGATCGCTTCTGCCGCATGCTCGACGAAATGCGCCGGCTGACCGACACCCGCTTCCTCACGATCACCCACAACCCGGTGACCATGTCGCGCATGGACCGGCTCTTCGGGGTGACGATGGCCGAGCGCGGCGTCAGCCAGATCGTGGCGGTGGACCTGCAGCGCGCCACCGAGATGGTGGCGGCGGAGTAGCCCGAAAGTCCGTTCGCGGCGCGATTCGCCGCCCCGCCGTTTGAGTGGTAGTGCTGGCCCACGGCAAGGATATCACGGGGGTGAGACATGGCCGAGAACCGCAGCATCGTTCGCGACATCATCGTCGGGCTGGTGACCACCAGTATCGGCTTCGGCGGGGCCTGGTATCTTCAGGAGCGCTCGCGGGTCGCCGACCTCGAACGGCAGAAACAGGCGGCCATCGAAGCCGCCGAGCAGCAGAAAGCGGAGTTCGATCTCAAGGTCGAGAGCGAGCGTACGCTGCGGGCGGAATCCAACACGCTGGCGCTCTACGGCGAGTGGCTGTCGCCGGAGATCGCGGCGCGGCGGGCGCAGGCGACCGCGCTGATCAGGTCGTCCGGCACAGCGAACTACGCGCGCATCATGGCCGATCCGCTGATCACCGATGACGCGAAGTTCGCGCTGAACGACACGCTGCAATACTTCGCACGCGCACGAACGATGGCGGAAGCGCACGAGCTTGATGTGGCCAAGGCCAGGGGCCTGTTCGGACCACCCGCTGCGTGGTGGAGCGAGACAGGCTTGCCAAGGCTGATGGCGGGTTGGGACGAAGCAGAAGACGGCGCCCTGCCCGGCGAACTGATCAACGCCGCCTACGGGCTGGCGGTGCTCGGCGGCGACGTGCAGAGGCTGGCGCCGCCGCTCGATCTGGAGCAGGTGGGATATTACGTCGGACTTGGGCCGTCTGGCGGCGGGAGGCAGGGCGCGTACGCCCCTACGACGTCGCTGATCGAAAAGCAGCGTGCCAGTGCTTTGCGCCCAGCTCCGCCACGGCCGGCGAGCAATGACCCACGCTTAGTACCACGTTAGCTTCATCCCTCTTTCGACAGAACGAAACTTCAAAGGACAACTGAGTGCGAAAGCTTGCCACCCTCATCGCCATCACAACGCTTGCCGTCACCGCCGCCCCCGCCCACGCAGATCCCATTCCGCTCGCCGATATCACGGCGCGGGTCGAGACGCTGACGCCGCAAGTCGTCACGTGGCGGCGCGATATCCACGCGCATCCGGAACTCGCCAACAGCGAGACGCGCACGGCGGCCATGGTGGCGGCGCATCTGCGGCGGTTGCGGATCGAGGTGCGGACCGGGCTCGCGCATACGGGCGTCGTCGGCGTCCTGCGCGGCGCGCTGC
>JANNVF010000349.1:0-5666 GCA_031414315.1 Hyphomonadaceae bacterium
CCCGCGCCGTTGAACAGTGGCCGACTGCCCTCCTGCGGAAGCGATGGAGGTAATATAAACCGGTTTGACTCCTGCCGGATTTGTTCTTGTTTTTTGCATCACCGGCGTTGCCCGGCAGCTGATGGAAGTCTTGGCGTGCAAGGCGAGAGAACAGGAGCGTTGGCGGTCGCCGGCGGTGCGGGGTGTGGGATTGACGCGGCGCCAATCCCCCTATTCCGGCGGGCGCGATGCGGTATGACCACCCGTGCTGTTCAAGATTCTCATTCTGCTGGCGCTGGCGTTTGTGGCGCTGGGCGCGCTCAGGTGGGCGGTGGCGTCGCCGCGACCGCGCTGGCTGGCGCCGGCGCTGGGGGGAGTGATTGTGGGCGTTCTGCTGTTCCGGTTCGGCGTACTGGGGATCGCGGCAGGCGCCGCAGTCGCTGCGGCGCTCTGGTTTGTGCCGCAACCGCGTACGGCGCCGCAGCGCGACATGAGCGCGGAGCAGGCTCGCGCGTTGCTCGGCGTTACGGAAATGGCCAGCGAGGCCGAGATTCGCGCGGCGTATCGCAGCCGGATTTCCAGCGCGCATCCCGATCGGGGCGGCACGGCAGACGCGGCAGCGCAGCTCAACGCCGCGCGCGATCTATTGTTGAAGCGCCCGTCGGCCGGGCGGTAGGCGGCAGTTCAGTTCGCGCCGCCGCCTGCGCCGTACGCGGCGCCGGTGCTGTCGGTCTGGCTCGACCCGCGAATCTGCAACGACACATTGCCCGCAGGCGCCGTCGCGCCGCCTGACGTGACCGGGCGCGGCACGAAGGGATACGGCACCACGTAGCTCTGCTGGTCGGTCGAGCCTTGCTCCACGACGACGGTAGCGGCCATCGAGCCGGACGCCGACGTCGCCTCGTAGGCGCCCATGTCTTCTTCTTCTTCGCCAGCAGTCGGCGCCGGCGGCAGCGGCGCCACCGCAGCGGTCTGCGGCAGCGTGACCGTCACGCGGTTGACCGGCAGGCTCGTGTACACCGCCGACGGCGCGGCCGGACGGCCGCCCGTGCGCGCATCGATCTGCGCGAAGGCGTTGTCGATCAGGTAGGCCATCTGCGCGTCACGGGACGCCGCCGACTCGCCGCCAAGAACGACCGCGAAAATCCGGTGGCCGTCGCGCTGCGCCGACGAAGCGAGGTTGAAGCCCGACGCACGGGTGTAGCCGGTCTTGATGCCGTCGACGCCCTCGACGCGGCCCAGAAGGCTGTTGTGGTTGCGCGAATAGACATTCCGCCAGCTGAACGAGGCGGTCTGGAAATAGCGATAGCGGTTGGGGTGGTCACGCAGCAGCGCCTGGCTGAGCGTCAGCACATCGCGCGCGGTGGTGATCTGGTTGGCGTCGGGCAGGCCGCTGGCGTTGGCGTAGCGGGTGTCGCGCATGCCGAGCGCGCGGGCCTTGGAGGTCATCCGGGTGGCGAACCGCGACTCGCTGCCTTCGAGCTTCTCGGCGACCACGACCGCCACGTCGTTGGCGGAGCGGGTGACCAGCGCCTCGATGGCGTCTTCCACGGAGATGCGGTCGCCGGCGCGGATGCCGAGGCGGGAGGGGGGCTGCTGGGAGGCGCGGCGCGAGGCGACCATCGTGTCGGACAGACGAACGCCGCCGCGCTCCAGTTCATCGAACAGGATGTAGAGCGTCATCATCTTGGTGAGCGACGCCGGGAAACGCTGGGCGTCGGCCTGGTCAGCGTGGAGCACTTCGTTGGTGGTGGCGTCGAGCACGATCGCCGCGTAGCGGTCATCGGCGTGGGCGGCGGGCGCGAACGTGAGCGCAATCGCTGCGGCGCCAGCGCCGGCAAGGGAGCGGTAAGAGGTCCAGGCGGTCATGATCATAATCGTCGGATCTCGCAAGTTTGCGGCCATCTCAGGGAAAGCATATCGCAATGGTGTTTGACGAGTCGTGAATGCCGTTGGATCTCTCGTTACGCAGTCGCACCGAGGGAACTACGCGACGCGCTCGGTCCGGCCATTTGGTGCAATGCAGCAAAATCGCCGTTGACTTCGCAGGTGCAGCATGAGATATCCTGAATCACCGACGCGCCCGTGCGCGGCGCGCCCACAGTTTTCCGGCCGGCTCCCCAGTCCCTGGGTGCTCAGCCGGCCCCGTTTGAAACCTCTTTTGGAGACCCTCCCCATGGCCACCGTGAAGACCCCCAAGACGATGCAGGAAGCCGCTCAATCGGTCGAGGCGTTCACCGCCGCCGGCCAGCACCAGGTCCGTGAGAACATCGACCGCTCCATGGCCGCCATGGCCGAGGTCGGCGCATTCGGCAAGGAAAACGTCGAAGCGTTCGTGGCCTCCGCGACCGCTACCACCAAGGGTCTCGAGGCGATTTCGGCCCGCGCGGCCGCCTATTCCAAGTCGGCCCTCGAAAGCCACATGGCGGCTGCGAAGTCGATCATGACCTCCAAGTCGGTGCAGGAAGTTGTCGAGCGCCAGACCGAGTACGCCAAGTCGACGTTCGAAGGCTACATGGCCGAAATGACCAAGATGGCCGAGCTGATGCAGGGCTTTTCCAAGGAAGCCGCCAAGCCGCTCAACGAGCGCATGTCGGCGGTCCAGCACCTGATCCAGACGACGGCCGCGCGCTAACGCGGCCCTCGCACCTGCGAGAAGACTGAACGGGCCCGGCCATTGGTCGGGCCCGTTTTGCGTTTGGCCTCAAGGGGTTAAACGTCAGCAATGGTGGTTACCGCGCCGCAGTTTTGGGCGCCGGGGCCGACTCGGATGTCCTGTTCCGGGACAACCAGCCGCCGTACCGCCGGTCTCCAGACCGGCAAAGCGGTACGGCGTTGGAGCCGACCGCGCGGCCGGCGCGACGCTGCGTCATGGCGCCCGCGCCACAGGCGCCGACTCGGCTCAAGGTCACTGCGTGCACGTCAAGGGCTTCCAATGCGGCCCGTCCTTCATATTTAATCAATCGCACCCGGGAGCCGCGACGAGCGACGCGAGTTGTTCCAGCGGCGCCCCGGGGCAGGATGCAGGTCGATGAGCGACGATAAATGGGAAGATGACGGCGAGGAGGGCGACAACAGTGTCGCCACCCAGACCCGCACGCGGACCAAGAAACCGTCGCTCTACCGGGTTCTGATCCTCAACGACGACTACACGCCGATGGAATTCGTGGTCTTCGTTCTGGAGCGGATCTTCAACAAGACCCGGGACGAGGCGACCCACATCATGCTGCATGTCCACCAGCACGGGGTGGGTGTGTGCGGCGTATTCACCTACGAGGTGGCCGAAACCAAGGTCGCGCAGGTGATGGATCTGGCAAGGCGGAACGAACATCCGCTGCAATGCACGATGGAAAAGGAATAAGTGTAGTGGCGACTTTCTCCCGCACGCTTGAACACACCCTCCGCCGCGCTCTGGCCCTGGCCAACGAGCACCGGCACGAATACGTCACGCTGGAGCACCTCCTGCTGTCGCTCATCGACGACGATGACGCCGCCCAGGTGATGACCGCCTGCAAGGTCGATCTCGACCGCCTGCGCACCAGCCTCGACACCTACCTCGAGAATGAACTCGACAGCCTGATCGTCGATCACGCCGAGAACGAGGAAGCGCGCCCGACGGCCGGCTTCCAGCGGGTCCTGCAGCGCGCGATGCTGCACGTGGATTCTTCCGGCCAGCGCGAAGTCACCGGCGGCAACGTGCTGGTGGCGCTGTTCTCGGAGCGCGAAAGCCACGCCGCGTATTTCCTGCAGGAGCAGGACATGACCCGCTACGACGCGGTCAACTACATCAGCCACGGCCTTGCCAAGAAGCCGGGCCAGTCGCAGTCGCGTCCGCCGCGCGGCGCCAACGAAGGTGAAGAGGAACGCGGCAAGCAGGGCTCCGATGCACTGGCCGCCTACTGCGTGAACCTCAACAAGAAGGCCAAGGAAGGCAAGATCGATCCGCTCATCGGGCGCGAGGCCGAGGTGCTGCGCTCGATCCAGATCCTGTGCCGCCGCTCGAAGAACAACCCGCTGCTGGTCGGTGATCCGGGCGTCGGCAAGACCGCGATCGCGGAAGGCCTCGCGCGCAAGATCATCGAGAAGCAGGTGCCGGAGATCCTGCTGGACTCGGTCATCTACTCGCTCGACATGGGCGCGTTGCTGGCCGGCACCCGCTATCGCGGCGACTTCGAGGAACGCCTCAAGGCGGTGATGAAGGAGCTTGAGCAGCAACCGCACGCGGTGCTGTTCATCGACGAGATCCACACCGTGATCGGCGCCGGCGCCACGTCCGGCGGCGCGATGGATGCGTCGAACCTGCTGAAGCCGGCGCTGCAGGGCGGCCAACTGCGCTGCATGGGGTCGACCACCTACAAGGAATACCGCCAGCACTTCGAGAAGGATCGCGCGCTCGCGCGGCGCTTCCAGAAGATCGACGTGAACGAACCGTCGGTGCCGGACGCGATCAAGATCCTCATGGGCTTGAAACCCTATTACGAGGAGTACCACAAGGTCACCTACACCGATGAAGCGGTGAAGGCGGCGGTGGAGCTGAGTTCGCGCCACATGGGTGACCGCAAACTGCCGGACAAGGCGATCGACGTGATCGACGAGGCCGGCGCGTCGATGATGCTGCTGCCGCCCGACCAGCGCAAGAAGATGATCGACGTCACCGACGTGGAGGAAGTGGTCGCGCGCATGGCGCGGGTGCCCCCGAAGTCGGTGTCGAAGAACGACAGCGAAATGCTGCAGTCGTTGAGCAACGACCTGAAGCGTGTCGTGTTCGGTCAGGACAAGGCGATCGAGCAGCTTGCCGCCGCGATCAAGATGGCGCGTGCGGGCCTGCGCGAACCGCAGAAGCCCATCGGCTCCTACCTGTTCGCCGGCCCCACCGGCGTCGGCAAGACCGAAGTCGCGCGCTCGCTGGCCAACATCATGGGCATCGAACTGCTGCGCTTCGACATGTCGGAGTACATGGAGCGGCACACGGTTTCGCGCCTGATCGGCGCGCCGCCCGGATATGTCGGCTACGACCAGGGCGGTCTGCTCACCGACGGCATCGACCAGCACCCGCACTCGGTGCTGCTGCTCGATGAAATCGAGAAGGCGCACCCGGACCTGTTCAACATCTTGTTGCAGGTGATGGACCACGGCACGCTGACAGACGCGAACGGCAAGAAGGTGGATTTCAGGAACGTCATCCTGATCATGACCACCAACGCCGGGGCGGCGGATGCGTCGAAAATGTCGATCGGCTTCGGCGCCGGCAAGAAGGATCACGAGAACGAGGAAGCGATCAAACGGCTGTTCACGCCGGAATTCCGCAACCGCCTCGACGCCGTGATCCCGTTCGCCAGCCTGCCGCCGGAGATCGTGCGCAACGTGGTGCAGAAGTTCGTGCTGCAGCTCGAGGCGCAACTGTCGGAGCGCAACGTCCAGATCGAGATGACGGATGCCGCCGCCGACTGGATCGTGAAACGCGGCTACGACGAAGCGTTCGGCGCGCGGCCGCTGGCCCGCGTGATCAGCGAGCACGTCAAGAAGCCGATGGCTGATGAACTTCTGTTCGGCAAGCTGAAGGACGGCGGCATCGTCAAGGTCGATATCGACAAGGACGACGTGGACAAGCTGTCGTTCAGCTACATGCAGGAAACCCGGCCGAAGGGCGACGCCCAGAAGCCGAAAGAGCCTGAGCTGGCTTAGGG
>JANNVF010000350.1:0-4204 GCA_031414315.1 Hyphomonadaceae bacterium
GCAAGCTCCGCGCCGAACAGGCTGGAGCCCAGCATGTAGAGCGGCACCTCAAGCCCCGCCCCCGGCACCGCCTGCACACGCTGGCCGGGCTCGACCGGATCGAAATACGCCATCAGCTCCAGCACATCGCGCGGGAAGCGATCGACATCGCCCACCAGTGTGCGGCGCAACGCATGCGCGGTGAGCTGATCGGTGCCCGGCGCACGGCCGACGCCGAGATCGATGCGGCCGGGATAGAGCGCCGCCAGTGTGCCGAACTGTTCGGCGATGATCAGCGGCGCGTGGTTGGGCAGCATGATGCCACCGGCGCCGACGCGGATGGTCGATGTGCCCTCCGCGACGAACCCGATCGCCACGGCGGTGGCGGCGCTGGCGACGCCCGGCATGTTGTGATGCTCCGCAAGCCAGAAACGCGTGTAGCCGAGGCGCTCCGCGTGGCGGGCGAGATCGCGCGAGTTGTAGAGCGCCTGGCGGGCGTCGCCGCCCTGCACGATGGGCGAAAGATCGAGGACGGAAAACGGGATCATGGGTCCGATATAGGGTCCCTTCGTGAAGATGCACGCGTCCGGCGCCGGCGCGAGGCCTCGCGCGGCGTGATCTCCGTAGCGCCGGTCTCCAGACCGGCATCGTTGGTCACGCGTGCCGATCTACGGAGGCTCCATCGCCTCGGCCGGGCCGGTCTGGAGACCGGCGCTACAAGGCGCACACGCCTGCACCGGCGGCACGAACGACAGCGGCGCA
Source organism: Hyphomonadaceae bacterium (assembly GCA_031414315.1). Lineage (GTDB taxonomy): Bacteria > Pseudomonadota > Alphaproteobacteria > Caulobacterales > Aquidulcibacteraceae > VFBF01. The sequence goes on from JANNVF010000350.1 coordinate 742, forward strand.
CTCGCCCGGCATAGCCACGCCCGCAGCAGCCCGCGCGCCCGTCGCGCCAGATGTCGCAACGCCTTCCATGGATCGGCCGCCATCCACTGTATCCGCGCGATGCGCTTGGCCACCGTCGCGTCGTCCTCACCAATGTACGCAATCGCGTAGCCGCGCTGCGTCCACCGTCGCGCGAGCCGCGTAAAGCCACGGCGCGTGCGTCCGCGCATCGCCGCAAGCAGCCGCACGCAGTGCGCCGACGCGCCGAACAGCGCGGTCAGTACGGCGACGAGCCAGGCGATGATGTCGAAGGGGGATGGCGTGTCTGGGTTCATGAGCGGGAGTATACGCCGGGGTTTGCGGGGGTCGGATTGGTGACGGCGATTTCCCACAGCCAGTCCGCACGCGTTCGCGGCGCCACGCGTTGCGCGCCAACGCGCAGGCATGTTGAATTTATTTTCTGTCCGCGCGCACATCCACGCCGCCGCGAGGGACAAACGCCACATGGAGCGCGGGCGCCCTCGCCCGCGTGTCGCCGCCATCACCAGCCGGGGCGAGGGCGCCCCGGCTCCAGGGCGCAGCGCATACAAACGCACGGCGTCGATGCACAAACCGGCCGCATCGATATACAAACCGGGCGTTTCAGGCGGCAAGAGTGTACAAATGTATACACCGGGCGCGTCTGGAGACGCGCGGTCCTGTTTCGATATACGCAACCTCTCCCTCCCCTTCGAGGGGAGGGAGGGCAGCCCCTTCAACCCGCTGCGCGGACAGCTCCCCCGCAAGCGGTGGAGCAAAGCTTCCTGCCCCGTTTGCGTGGTGACCTTCTCCCAGCGCCTCACGCCTTCAGCCGATACCCGGTCTTGAAAATCCACCAGACGATGGTCGCGCACACGGCGAAGAACGCGAACGTCATCGCGAGGCTGAGCCCGATGCTGACGTCGGCCTGCCCGTAGAAGCTCCAGCGGAAGCCGCTGATCAGGTACACGACGGGGTTGAACAGCGTGATCGAGCGCCAGACCGGGGGCAGCATGTCGATGGAGTAGAAGCTGCCGCCAAGGAAGGTCAGCGGCGTCACCACCAGAAGCGGCACGAACTGGAGCTTCTCGAAGCTGTCGGCCCAGATGCCGATGACGAAGCCGAACAGGCTGAACGTCACGGCAGTCATCACGAGGAAGGAAATCATCGCCAGCGGGTGCAGGATCTGCAGCGGCACGAACAGGCGCGCGGTCGCCATGATGATGAGGCCGATGATGATCGACTTGGTGGCCGCGGCGCCGACAAAACCGATGACGATCTCCAGCGCCGAGACCGGCGCCGACAGCAGCTCGTAGATCGTGCCGCTGAATTTCGGGAAGTAGATGCCGAACGAGGCGTTGCCGATGCTTTCCGTCAGCAGCGACAGCATGATCAGGCCCGGCACGATGAACGCGCCGTAGGGCACGCCGCCCACTTCGGCCATGCGCCCGCCGATGGCGGAGCCGAACACCACGAAATAGAGCGACGTGGTCAGCACCGGTGACAGGATGCTCTGCATCACCGTGCGGAACGTGCGCGACATCTCGAAGGTGTAGATCGCGCGGATCGCATGGGTGTTCATCGCGACGCCCTCACCAGATCTACGAAGATTTCTTCCAGCGAACTCTGGCTGGTGTGCAGATCCTTGAACACGATGCCCTGCTCGGAGAGCGTGCGCAGCAGCGTGGTGATGCGCGTGCGATCCTCGCCTTCGCTGTCGAAGGTGTAGACCAGCTCGTGCCCGCCGGCGCCGAGTTCGAGGCCGTAGCCCGCAAGACCGTCCGGCACCGCCGTCAGCGTGTCTTGCAAATTGAGCGTGAGTTGCTTCTTGCCCAGCTTCTTCATCAGCGTCGACTTGTCCTCAACCAGCACGAGTTCGCCCTTGTTGATGACGCCGATCCGGTCGGCCATTTCCTCGGCTTCCTCGATATAGTGCGTGGTGAGGATGATGGTGACGCCATCGGCGCGCAGCTTGCGCACCACGTCCCACATGTCGCGCCGCAGCTCCACATCGACGCCGGCGGTGGGTTCGTCGAGAAACAGGATTTCCGGCTCGTGGCTGAGCGCCTTGGCGATCATCACGCGGCGCTTCATGCCGCCCGAGAGCGTCATGATCCGGTCGTCCTTCTTCTCCCACAGCGACAGCTCCCGCAGGACCTTCTCGATGTAGGCGTTGTTGCGCGGCTTGCCGAACAGGCCGCGACTGTAGGTGACCGTCGCCCACACGGACTCGAACGCGTCCGTGCTGAGCTCCTGCGGCACCAGGCCAATCATCTGGCGCGCGGCGCGAAAATCGCGCACCACGTCATGGCCATCTGCAAGCACCTTGCCTTCGGATGGATTGACGATGCCGCAGATGATGGAAATGAGCGTGGTCTTGCCGGCGCCGTTGGGGCCGAGCAGCGCAAAAATCTCGCCGCGATCGATATCGAGCGAGATGGTCCTCAGCGCGTGAAAACCGGTGGCGTAGGTCTTGGACAGACCTGATACAGAAATGATGGGGGGCATGAGTCTCGAACGTGCGAAGCAAATCGACGAGGCGTCGTACACGCGGTTGGCCGTGCGCGGTAGCCTTGATGTTTGGATCGATCTCACCATGAAGGCGCACGCGTGAGCGATTCAGCCCGCCTTCAGCGCCGCACGGCCGTCGTGATCGGCGCCGGCCCCGCAGGCCTCATGGCGGCGGACGTGCTGAGCGGCGCCGGCGTCGCCGTCACGGTGTACGAGCACATGCCCACGGCGGGCCGCAAGTTCCTGATGGCCGGGCGCGGCGGGCTGAACCTCACCCATTCCGAACCGCTGGCGGACTTCACCGCGCGCTACGGCGCCGCCGCCGGCCGCATCGCGCCGATGATCGCGGCGTTTCCCCCGGCGGCGCTGGTCGCGTGGGCGGACGGGCTCGGGCAACCGACGTTCACGGGCTCCAGCGGCCGCGTGTTTCCGCGTGCGCTCAAAGCCTCACCCCTGCTGCGCGCGCTGCTGGCGCGGCTCGCTGCGCGTGGCGTGACGCTGCGGACGCGTCAGCGGTGGACGGGTTGGGATGATGCTACTGGCGCGCTGGCGTTCACAGCGCCCGACGGCGCAGCCCGCAGCACCAATAGTCCGACCGCAACGATCCTCGCGCTGGGCGGCGCCTCGTGGCCGGCGCTGGGCGCCACCGGCGCGTGGGCGACGCTGCTGGAAGACCGTGGCGTTGGCATCGCGCCATTTCGCCCGGCGAACTGCGGGTTTGCCGTGGCCTGGAGCGATGTGTTCCGCACACGCTTCGCCGGGACCCCACTCAAATCGATCGCGCTCACCTTCGACGGCGAAACCGTGCGCGGCGAAGCGATGATCAGCACGTACGGACTGGAGGGTGGCGCGGTCTATGCGCTGTCGGCGCCACTGCGCGACGCCATCGCGCAAAGCGGCGCGGCCACGCTCCGTGTCGATACGAGTCCCGACACGCCAGTAGACGCGCTCGCCG
>JANNVF010000351.1:0-1772 GCA_031414315.1 Hyphomonadaceae bacterium
GTTTGGAGATGAATAAGCGCAGCAATTCAAGGTCTTGCGAGAATTTCCTGCGCTGGATCGTTTCCGCCGGAGAGGCGAAGCTCCAGCTCAGATCGCAGGTTGCGAGGCCGATCGTCTTTGTCCCGACATCGAGCCCGCCGAGCCGTCCGGACGGCACGTCGGCGGCAAAATCCGGGGCAGAGACATGAATCACGCGCGAAATGCCGCCAGACGGCGCTCGATATCGGCGCGGATTGACCCCCAGAACAGCGCATAATCGAACGGGTGGTAGTTGTTGCCGGGCAGCACGAAGCCGCCGACCCTGGGCAGCGCGCCGTCTACCAGCAGCAGGCCAGCCTCGCAGCGCGCGCCGACCTGCCCAGGCGCATCGGTGGCGGTCGTATAATCGGCCGACGGCTGCAGCGTTCCGAGATTGGCAGAGGGTGGCGCCGAGCCGCCTACGGTGCCGGTCACCGGGTTGACGCAAACCATGTCGGCGCGGCGGCGGACTTTTCCGTTGGAAGAGCGGGTGCCGACCCAGCTGTCGATGACCAGCGACGGATTGGCGGGCTCGGCGAAGCTCTGCCACGACAGGATGCAGCTGGTCTCGTCAGGCGCGGCGCAGGCGGTGCGGCCCATCAGCGGGAGATCGGCGGTGGTCGACAGTGGCCAGCCGACGACATAGGCCGCGACCAGCCGTCCGTTGAGCGCGTCCTTACGGTCGGTGAGCAGCCGCGACAGGTGCAACGCTCCCTGACTATGCCCGGCGAGGATCAGCGGCTTATCTTTGGGCTGGGCGGCGAGGAAGACGTCGAAGGCGGCGAGCACATCGCGATAGGCGAGATTGAGCGCGCGCGTGGCGTCCTCGCTCTTGAGCAAAAACGCGCCATAGGCGGCCTGACGATAGCGCGGCGCCCACACGTCCGAAACGGCGTTGAACGCGCTCGCCTGACTCTGGACGAACAAATTGGTGCGTCCGGCAGCATCAGCGGCGAGGTCGAGCGGGGCGTTCCAGCGGTCGCGATCGAGATAGGTGGTCGGGTGGATGAAGAAGGTCGCAACGGGGCTGTCGGATTTGGTCGAGATCACCCCTTCCGGCACCCAGCGCGACGGATCGGTCGCCAGCGACGGCTTTGCCACCCATGCGGCGTCGCTGGCATAATCGGGGCCGCTCCTTGGCAGCGGCGCTTGAAAATGGCCCTTTGGCGTGGCGATGCTGGTCAGCGCGCGGTCGCCGAACTGAAAGATCGCAAACGCGGCGGCGACCGCGAGCACGATCAGGACGAAGATGAGATAGAGGAAGCGGCGGGCACACATGGCGCGGCCTCTATGGGGTCGCGCGCTGTGCGGCAAGCTTGCCGTTGCGTGCCGCGCCGCTAGGGTCGGGGCGGGGAGAATGATCATGACCATGCGCCACGACAATGCCGCTGAGGATTGGCCGCTCAGGCCGTGGATCATGGCGGCGATTTGCGCCGTTGCCGGGCTGTTGTTCAATTCGCTGACGAATTTCTCTTACGCTTCGGGCGGAGTGCCTCCGGTCAACGCAGCGTGGGCGACCTTCGTCGCGATCGCCGCGGTGTCGTTCGTGCTGACCGTCGAACAGCGTCGCTGGACCTGGTCGCTCGGGTTCGCGCTCGGCTGGGGCGGGGCGGTCGCGCTCGTCGGCTGGTTCTCGGCCAGCTATAATCTGCGCCCGACGATCTTCGAATGGCCGTTCCTGTCGGGGGTGTTCGCGGTGCTGCTCGCGGCGCCCTTGTTCCAGACGGTGCGCGATGAGGGAGGGTGGCGCTTCC
>JANNVF010000352.1:0-2990 GCA_031414315.1 Hyphomonadaceae bacterium
CACCTGCATCGGCTTGCCGCCCATGTCCCAGCCGCCGGACAACGTCCATGCGCCCTCGCGTTCGCGGTATTCCCACTCGGTCGCGACGCCGGTGTTGTAGAAGGTGCGCACGGGATAGACGTCGCCTTGCGGATCGTAACCGATGATCTCGATGCACGCGGCTTCGCCCTCGCCGACGCGACCGTCAAAGCGGTGGATGAGGAAGAAATCTCCCTTGAGCCAGTCGTAGCTTTCCGCAGCGATGATCTTCGCTGCTGGTCCGACGGCGCCTTCGTGCTGGCGCCCCTCGGATGTCCACTTGCCGACAAACACTTCGAGCTTTCGGAGTGCGGCATCGGGCATTGGCGCCTTGGCCTTCGTTTCAGTCGTTTCCTGTTGCATGGCGATCTCCTCGGGTTGACCTGTTGAGGCGCCCGGGAGCATCGCAGCGCCGTTGCCGCGGTCAGCGCTCAACGGCGTATCGAGCCAAGAGCAGGCTCGAACCCTCGAAAGTACGGTTGTCTAGTAGGCGGAGCGAGCCTGGCGGCCGGGTCTCGAACGCCCGCACGCCCTCGCCGACCACGCCGGCGCCGATCATGAAGTGCAGCTCGTCTACCAAGCCGTTGGCCAGCAGGTCGTTCCACAAGATGTGACTGCCGAACATCAGGATCTCCCGCCCCGGCATCTCTTTGAGTGCCGCGACCTCTGCGTGCGCATCCGCGCGCCGCACGACACGTGTCGAGCCCCATCCCGCAACCTCGTCAGGCTTCAGGCTGTTCGAAACCACGACCTTCTCGATGGCGGTGTTGAGCCGCGAAATCTCACGCTCCACAGCCGGTTGGTTTACGTCCTCGGCGATCGCAGGCCAGTAGGAACGGAAGCCCTCGTACGTCGTACGCCCGAGTAGTAGCGTGTCGGCCGCCCGGAGCCGTTCAGCGTTGTATTCAGAAAAGCCGTTGTCGAACGGCATGGCCATGACGTCCCCGCCCGGGCCAGTGAAAAACCCGTCAAGCGAGATAATGTTACAAACGATGAGCTTGCGCACGATAAACGAAGTCCTTTGTCAGCGTCTGAGATGTCGATGGCTCTGCGGCTTGCGATGATGCCGCGCATGTCTTCGATCCCGATCCACGGCGCTACACGACATTGCTCTGCAGCATTGCCCGCGACGTGCCCGTCCTTTAGTGCTCGCACGGAGTGCGGCTTGCCAGGTCTAACGGCCTACCTGTTGGCGGCGCGATAGCCGGCGGTTACTTCGTCCTTGTGTGCAGCAAACGCACCCAGCACTTCGTTCTTCTCCCGGGCGGGCACTTCGAAGTGGTCAAGTGTGCGCCCGAGCTCCGCCGCGACTTCATCAAACTCCGCGGGAGAAATCCTCAGGTCGCGATGTGCGACTTCCAAACCGACAGTCGTGCTCCCCGGGCGCGTGGCCGTATATTGAAAGGGACCACCGGAGACATTGGATACCCAGAGCGTGCGCATGAATTTGAGACCTGGGAGACGGTTCAGATTCCTCGTGTGCCATTCCCGGAGAGCCGGGTTCGCTGACCCTTGGCCGACGATAGGGTTTCTCACGACCGCATCGCTGAAGTGATCGACCACCGCGGCAATGGCAAACACACCACCAAGCCGTTGGTAGAGCGTCGTGTCCGCATCTGTCGCCGCGGTGGCGCAGCCGCCGAGCACGGACGTCGCCACAAGAGCGGCGCTGGCACCTTCAACCACCGTTCTACGGGTAGTCGACATTTTTTTTCCGGAATTGGGCAGTGCCGCAGGTTCACTCACGAAAACCTCCCCATAGCATCTTGCCGACAGCCCGGAGATACGGGCTGTCGGCGGGTGCGCATGAGTACGACGCGCGAAGTGACGCGGAGGTTCCCAAGACCCGAGACATCGACGAAGCCGCACGCGAGATCGCCCGCACTTTGGCGAACACCGAGGCCTTCGAACACTCCCGCCGGCTGCGAAAAAAGGTCGAGATGCGCTTTGCCCATTTGAAAACCATCGTCGGCCTCAGGCGAATGCGCCTATGGGGCCTCACCGGCGCACACGATGAAATGACCTTGGCCACGACCGCTCAGAACCTAAGGACACTCGCCCGCTCGAACATCACGGCGAGGAAGACAGCGGCCTGAGCGGCATCGCCGCCGCCAAACTCAAGCGGGAGATCCAACATCGCCCGCGAAAACCGTCGGCTTCTTCAACGGCATTGGCCAAGCCGCGTCATCCACCCATTGTGACGCAGCACCTGGCGCGATCCACACCCGCTGGAGCTGCGCCCGAGCGATCGGCGCGCTTTCGTCGATTGCAGTCATTGGGCGCATCTCGCATCCCCTTGGCGTTGCATCACTCAGGACCGGCGAAAACCTCTTAGGGACCGGACCGAACGGTACGCAGACACGCGCGGCGTGGTAATGTTCTGCTTCCTTGCGAACCAATCGCAGAAATCCGCCGAACACGATAAAGCAACGAGGCGCCGACATGCCCTATTATAGTCAGGTGTTCACGATCCGGCGGCTTTGGATGATTTTCGCCGCCAGCATGATCGTCATGTTCTCGACGTTGCTCTATTTCGGCAACGAGATTTATCACACGCGTCCCCCTATTCCGGCGGCCGTGCAGACACAGTCCGGCGAGACGCTTTTCACGCGCGCGGACATCGAACGCGGTCAGGCTGTTTGGCAATCGATGGGCGGCATGCAGCAGGGCTCGATCTGGGGCCATGGCGGTTATCTGGCGCCCGATTGGAGCGCCGACTGGCTCCACCGCGAGGCGCTCGCCTTGCTCGACATCATAGCCCGCACCGAAGAAGGCGCTCCGTTCGATCAGCTCGACGAACGCCGTCAGGCCTATGCACGCGCCGCGCTGCAGCTCGATATGCGGCGCAATACCTACGATCCCGATACGGACATCGTCACCGTCAGCGGCGCACGCGCACAAGCGATCGCCGCGTTGCTGGGCGAAAACCTTGGGCTGTCGGCCGCCGATCTGCTGGAACTGCGCACTGCTGG
>JANNVF010000353.1:0-2166 GCA_031414315.1 Hyphomonadaceae bacterium
CAGAAGTGCGTGTTCCGGTCATCGACCGCTGCCTGTTCCAACACGTCCGCCATCGTTGCCCCTGAAGCCGGCGCAGAGCTAGCCGAGGCGCGAGCCCGTGTCGATTGTTGGCGCCAGCTATTTGATCGGCGGCGCGATTAAGGACGTGGTGCTGATGGCGCGCCTCAGCGAGTCTCCTGTTTCATAGCGACAGCCCGAACACGCGGCCCCACAATCCGAAATTGGCAATCCGCCACAGCGTGAAGTCCACGGGGCGATCGCCGTCGAGCGCCGCTTTCATGTACGCTTCCACTTCCGCACGGTTCAGCAGATCCGGGTAGCGGTCCATGGTCTCGCGCACGCCTTGTTCCACGAGCGGACGCAGCGGTCCACGGAACCAGCGCTGTTCGGGTGTGGCAAAGCCCAGCTTGTCGCGCCGTTCGCGCACGCTCTCTGGCAGGACGCCACGCATGGCCGACCGCAGCACGCGCTTGGTGTCGCCGCCGACGATCTTGTGTTGGTCCCACAGGCGCAAATCAAATTCGACGAGCCGGTGATCAAGGAACGGCACGCGCGCCTCGATGGAATGCGCCATCGAGTTGCGGTCCTCGTAGCGCAGCAGCATCGGTAGGCTCGCGCCTTTGACGAACGCGAGGCAGAGGTTGCCGATGTCGCTGATCTCGGGCAGCGCGTCGCGCATCAGCACGCCGGCGAGCGCGCTCCCGTTGCGCGCCGCTTCAGTCATCAACGCCGACGACAGCCACTGTTCGCCAGCAGCAGACGGAGCCGCAGCGCGCTTAGCGGCTTGCTTCAACCACGATGGCGCGCGGGGTCTTAGGATCGATGTCGCCTGATCGGCGACGCCTAACCCGTGCCAACGGTTTCGGTCCATGACGAGGCGGGCAAGGCCCGGCCAGTCTCCGGCGCGCAACAACGCCTGTTGGTGATAGTGAAAGCCGCCATGATACCCGGCGAGCTGTTCATCGGCGCCCTGGCCGTCGAGCATCACTTTTACGGATTGTCGTTTGGCTTCCTCGAACACGCACCACTGCGAATAGATGCTGGTGGAGCCGTAGGGTTCGTCCTGATGCCAGGTGATCTTCTCGGCGGCGGCGAACGCGGTTTCCGGATCGGGATAGATGAAGTGTGGTGTCGTACGCGTCTCGGCGACGACGGCATCCATGAACGGCTTTTCGTCTACTTCCTTGGCGGCGTAGCAGGCGCTGACAGTGTGGATCGAGTCGTTCACGCCATCGTCGCCGAGCAAACGGTCCATCACCGCGACGATGGACGAACTGTCGAGGCCGCCGGAGAGGCAGGAGCCGACACGCACGTCGGAGCGCAGGTGAAAACGCACGGAGTCGAAGAACAGCTCCTTGAACTGCGCCGCCGCAGCGGTCTCGCTCAACGCGGGACCGGGTTCGCGCGGAATGTCGTACCAGCGACGAACCGGAGGCGCGGCGCCGGGGCGCCACGATGCGAGGTCGAATGTCACGCATTCGCCGCCGCGCAGCTGGCGCACGTCGGCAAACATCGTTTCGTCGCTGTGGTCGGTGTAGCCAGCGCTCAGGAAATCGTATGCGCGGGCGACGTTGATACGCGCGGCGACGCCAGGCAGGCCATGCAGTTGCTTGATCTCGGAGCCGAGCGCGACGCCGTGGCTGTTGGCAACGAAATACAGCGGTTTGATGCCGAACCGGTCGCGCGCCGCGAACAGGCGTTGGTCGCGCTGGTCCCAGATCAGGATGGAGAACATGCCGAGCAGACGATCAAGGACGCGTTCGCCCCACAGCGCATAACCGTGCAGCAGCACCTCGGAATCGGAGGTCGTCCTGAACACGACGCCTTTGCCGCGTAGCTCCTCGCGGAGTTCAAGGTAGTTGTAGATTTCGCCGTTGTAGACCAGCCAGAAGCGCTCCTCCGGCGTGGCCATCGGTTGTACGGAGCGTTCATCGAGGTCGATGATCGCAAGACGGCGGTGGCCGAGCGCAACGGGGCCTGCGGCGCTTTCAAACGTCCGCCACCCGCGCCCATCGGGGCCGCGATGGGACACGATGTCGATGCGCGCGGGATCGGGCGCAAAGCCGATCGATGCGTAGATGCCGCACATGACTGTCCCTTACGATGCGCGCTGCAGGGCGGTTTCCAGCTTGCGCATGAAGCGGCCGCCTTCCACCTCCCAGTTGT
>JANNVF010000354.1:0-3472 GCA_031414315.1 Hyphomonadaceae bacterium
TGGAAGCGGCCAAGACCGACAAGAAAGACTAAGCGTCTTTCCTCCCCCCCATGCGGGGGAGGTGGCGAGCGCAGCGAGCCGGAGGGGGCAAGTCCGCCGGAGCAGGCCCCCTTTCCCCGGCTTCGCCGGTACTTCCCCCGCGCGGCGGGGGAAGAGAGGGACGAAGCCGCATGCTGCTCATCGCCGGCCTCGGCAATCCCGGTTCGAAATACGCGAAGAACCGCCACAACATCGGTTTCATGGCCGTGGACGAAATCGCGCGCGTCCATCGCTTCGGGCCGTGGCGCAAGAAATTCCAGGCCGAAGTCGCCGACGGCGACGTGGCGGGCGTGAAATGCCTGCTGATGAAACCGCAGACCTACATGAACGAAAGCGGCCGCGCGGTGGGCGAAGCCGCGACCTTTTTCAAACTTCAGCCTGCCGACATCGCCGTCTTCTACGACGAGATCGATCTTGCGCCCGGCCGGTTCCGCATGAAGACCGGCGGCGGCGCTGCCGGCCACAACGGCATCCGCTCCATCGCCGCCAGCGCTGTGGGCGCCGACTTCCGTCGCGCGCGGATGGGCGTTGGCCACCCCGGCCACAAGGACCTCGTGCACGGCTACGTGCTGAGCGATTTCCACAAGACCGACGCCGCGTGGGTCGAAGCGATGATCCGCGCGTGCGCCGACGCGCTGCCGATGCTGGTGACGGGTGAAGATGAGAAATATCAGGGCGAGGTGCTGCGGCTCGCGCCGGCGGAGAAGGCCAATTCGCGCGGATCAAACAGCGACGCCTGACGTCTAGTCCACCGACGTTACCTGCACCTGCTTCGGCGGCGCCTCGCCTTCCGCGCCGACGGGCGGCAGCACGATGGCGATCTTCTGGTCGTAGGAGACGATCTCACCGGTGCTTTCCTCCACGGCGCTGTGGCTGACCCTCAGCACCACCCGCTCGGCCGACTGCTCCGCGAGCTCCCAGGTGTTGAAATCGCCGATGCGGTAAACGAACCAACCGTCCGGCTGCACGTGGAGGCCGAGCACGACGTACTCCCCGTTGATCGCGGGATCGCCGCCGACGAGGGAGTAGAGCTTCGCGCCATCGCGATCGAGGTGGATCACTTTGGCGACGTTGGCTGCGTTGTCGATCTCGCCTTCGCCCTGCACCGTCACGGCATACGCCTTCAGCGTCGCAGCGTTGGGCGTTTGCGGCGCTGCGGCTTCGGTTTCCGGCGCCTTGGGCGTATCGGCGGTCTTCGGCCCGCACGCGGTGAGCGCCAGCGCCACGCACACGATCAGTTTCTTCATCAAAGCCCCTCCGCGATCCGGCGGCACGATGGCCGAGGATCGGAGGCGCGTCCACGGCGCTGGCGATTGCGCCATTCGCTCCCGCCCCCTAGGTAACCGGCGTGCTCTACCTCATCCTCTCGTACCTGCCGTCGCGGTTGTGCGGCATCCACGCCGTGCGCAGCGGCCGGGTGCAGCCGTGGCTGTGGATCCTGGTGATCGGGGGGCCGCTGGGGGCGACGATCTACGTCTTCGCGGTGCTCGTGCCCGAATGGATGGGCGGCCCCACGGCGCGCAAGCTGGGCGCCGCCGCCCGCGCCACGCTGGATCCGGAGCGGGACTACCGCGCCGCCAAACTCGCGCTCGAAGACACCCAGACCGTCGGCAACCGCATGCGGCTGGCGCAGGCGGCCGCCGGGCTGGGGCGCTGGGACGAAGCCGAGGAAGCCTGGAGCCAGTGCGTCGTCGGGCAGTTCGCCGATGACCCCGTGGTGCTGCTCGGCCACGCCAACGCGCTGATCGAACTTGGCCGCTTTCCGGAGGCGCTGAAACGGCTTGAGGCGCTGTCGGCGCTCGGCAAGGAAAACGACACCGGCCCGGCCGCGCTGGCTTACGCGCGAACCTACGACGGTCTTGGCCGCAACGCCGAGGCCGACGCGCCCTACCGCTTCGCCGCCGACCGCATGCCGGGGCTGGAAGCTGCGTGCCGCTACGCCGCGTTCATGGCGCGCACCGGCCGCAAGGGCGACGCCCAGATCGCGCTCGCCGAGATCGAGCGGCGCTTCCAGAAAGTGAACCCGCAGCTCCGCAATCTGGATCGGCCGTGGGTGGATATGGCGGCTCGCGCCGTCGGCGCCGCGCGCGCCTGAACAACAGAGGACATCATGGGTTTCAAATGCGGCATCGTGGGTTTGCCGAACGTCGGCAAGTCCACGCTCTTCAACGCGCTCACGCAGACCGCTGCGGCGCAAGCGGCGAACTATCCGTTCTGTACCATCGAGCCCAACGTCGGCGAAGTCGCGTTGCCGGAGCCCAGGCTTGATGCGCTGGCGAAAATCGCGGGCTCGAAGGAGATCATTCCGGCGCGGGTAAATTTCGTCGATATCGCGGGGCTCGTGAAAGGCGCAAGCCAGGGCGAAGGGCTGGGCAACAAGTTTCTCGGCACGATCCGCGAATGCGACGCCATCGCGTATGTCTGCCGCTGTTTTGAAGACGGCGATGTCACCCACGTCGCCGGCCGCGTTGATCCGCTCGATGATCTGGCCGTCGTGGAAACCGAACTGATGCTGGCGGATCTGGAGAGCGTGGAAAAACGCCGCGCCAATCTGGAGAAGAAAGCCAAGGTTGGCGACAAGGAAGCCAAGGAAACGCTGGCGCTGCTCGATCTCGCGCAGATCGAACTCGAAGCGGGCCGACCCGCGCGGGTTGTGAAAATTCACGCCGATCAGCGCAAGGCGTGGGACATGCTGCAGCTGCTGACGGCAAAGCCCGTGCTCTACGTCTGCAACGTCGATGAAGAGAGCGCCGCCAGCGGCAACGCGCTGTCGGAACTGGTGGTGGCGCGGGCGAAGGGCGAGCACGCCGAAGCGGTGGTGATTTCGGCCAAGATCGAATCCGAAGTGGCGCTGCTCGACAACGCCGAACGCCAGGAATTCCTCGGCGCGCTGGGCCTTGAAGAACCCGGCCTCAACCGGCTGATCCGCTCCGGCTTCGAGCTGCTCGGATTGCAGACCTACTTCACCGTCGGCCCGAAGGAAGCCCGCGCATGGATGATCCACAAGGGCGACACCGCGCCACAAGCCGCCGGCGTCATTCACACCGATTTTGAAAAGGGATTCATCCGCGCCGAGACCATCGCGTTCGACGACTACGTGAAGTTCAACGGCGAGAACGGCGCGAAGGATGCGGGCAAGATGCGGCTGGAAGGCAAGGAGTACGTCGTGAAGGACGGCGACGTGATGCATTTCCGGTTCACGTCGTAGAGCGCTTCCCGGAAAAGTGTGCGCGGTTTTCCGTCAAGAAGCGCGACCAAACCAGGGAGTCAGACGGGCATGGCGAGGCCCTCCATGCCCGGTGCCAGGCATGGAGCGCGGACGGCTTCGCCCGCGTGCGGTATTTGAAGGAACGCCGGGCGCGCTACGACGTATCGGCGCATGTGGCGTCGACGGCGAAGGCGTTGCACGGCGCGCCCAGCGCCGGCGGCGCGA
>JANNVF010000355.1:0-4677 GCA_031414315.1 Hyphomonadaceae bacterium
CAGGGTGCGGAAGAAGGCGCCGTCGTCATAGCCGACATTGGCGCTGACTGTCTGGATCGAGGCGCCGTCGCGCTCCAGCATGGCCTTGGCGGTCTCGATCCGCGCCGCCTGCAGATAGCCGCCCGGCAGCCGCCCGGTCGCGGTCTTGAACCGGCGCATGAACGTGCGGGCGCTCATCCCGGCGCGCGCGGCCAGATCATCGGTGGAATGGCTCTCGCGGAAGTGCGTGACGAGGAACGCCTCCACCGCCTGGATGCGCTCGTCATCGTGCGGCGGTGACAGCGGCAGCACCGCGTACCCGCTCTGGTGGGTGCGCGGCATGGTCAGCAGATATACCTTGGCGGTCTGCACCGCGACGTCGTGACCGCAGAGCTTTTCCACCAGATACAAGCTGACATCCGCCGCCGCGGTGACGCCGCCGCTGCACAGCAGCCGGGTGTCTTCGGTGACGATCAGTTCCGGGCGCCAGTCGACCTTCGGATAGCGCTTCTGGAAATCCGGCGCGGCCGACCAGTGCGTCGTCGCCCGCTTGCCGTCGAGCAGGCCCGCCTCGGCAAGATACGATGCGCCCATGCACGCGCCCACCAGATACGCGCCCGCCGCGTGGTGGCCGCGCAGCCACGGCAGCAGTGCGCTGTTCGCGACGAGCTTTTCGTCGAGCGCGAGCCCCGACGTCGGCACGATGATGATGTCGGTGCGCGCGATATCGGCGATCGCGCACTGCGGCGTCATCGTCATGCCGGCGTACGGGCAGCGCACGGGCGCGCCGCTGATCGACGCCGTCGTCACGCGAAAGCGTGGCTCCGGCGTCTCCCCTTTCAGCTCCGCCCAGAGGGTGCCGGCGGCATGAAAAATCTCGATCGGCATCACCGCCGTGGAGGCGTATCCGTCATCGAGCAGCACGACCGTGACGTCGAGCATGTCTTGCCTCCGCCGGCGCCACCCCGAACCGTCAGCCATTGGCGGTCGTGGGATCGATGAGGCCGCCGACTTCCGTGATCTTCGTAGCCGGAAACCCTGACAGGCGCGCGTGCTCGTGAATAGCCGCCTCGTCTTCTGCCAGATAGACGCAGAAGGTCTTGTCCCTGGCGACGTAAGAATGCTGCCACTGCACTGTCGGCCCGATCTTGCACAGCGCCGCGTTGGAGGTTTCGGCCGCGCCCTGCAGCTGCGCGGCGGTCATGGCGCCAACGGCGGGAATGTCGCGTTCGATGATGTAGCGTTTGAGCATGTCTCTCTCCTTGCGAGGCCCCATAGAAACCACGCGCAGGGGCGACGGATAAGGCGACGATCCCGCCAATCACCCGGGGCGATAGTGCCAGTCCCGACGCCATGGCACTTTGCCACCGGCGGCGCTATGTTGCGGCCTCCCCATTCAGACAGCGAGCGCTCATGCCCACCCGTCGCCCCACCCGTCGCGATGTCGCCCTTGGCCTGCCGGCTGCGGCCCTGCTCTCCGCGCTGCCCGGCGCCGCACACGCGCAGGACAACACCTACTCGCAGGACGAGATCGTCAACGCGGCCTCCGACGCCCTCGACACCACCGCCGGCGCCGTCGCCGCCGCCGTGGAGCGGGTGTTCCGGGAGAACGGCCGTCCGGTCGGGTATGTGCAGGGCGAGGAAGGCTCCGGCGCGTGGGGCTTTGGCCTGCGCTATGGCAGCGGCCTGCTGTTCCTGAAGAGCGGCGAGCGCGCGAGCGTGTTCTGGCAGGGCCCGTCGTTTGGCTGGGACTTCGGCGGCAACGCGTCGAAAGTGTTCACGCTCGTCTACGGCATGACCGAGTCCAGCCAGATCTACCGCCGCTTCCCGGGCGTCGAAGGCAGCGCATATTTCATCGGTGGCATCGGCCTGAACTATCAGCGTGCGGAAAACATCATCCTGGCGCCGATGCGTGCGGGCGTTGGCCTGCGCGCCGGCGCCAACGTTGGCTACCTCGCGTATTCCCGCAAACGCCGGATCAATCCGTTCTGAAGAGCGGAACCGCGCGATGACTGGGGCGTTCTCCCTGCATTACGCACGGAGGCGTCTCGCATCATGTCATTTCTCGCAAAATCCGCCCTGATGGGGGCGGCTGTCGTGCTCGTGTCCGGCTGTTCCTGGATCGACCGAACCTTCAACACGGAATTCACACCCGGCACGCCCTCGGAGCGCACCAGCGTTGCCGAGACCACGCCGGCGGCGGCAGCGGGCTCTGCACGCACGGAGCAGCAGCTCACCTACGAACAACAGGAAGTCACCAGCACCGTGTCGGAGTTCTTCGGCATTGGCACCGAAGCGGCTGGCGAAGTCGTGGCCCGCGCGTTCCGTGAGAACGGTCGCCCGGTCGGCTACATTCGCGGCGAGGAAGTGTCGGCAGCGGCCGGCCTTGGCGTCCGCTACGGCGAAGGCACGTTGTCCATGAAGAACGGCCAGAGCCGCAAGGTGTTCTGGCAAGGTCCGTCCGTGGGCTTCGACGCCGGCGCCAACGCGTCGAAGGTTCTGACGTTGGTATACGGCCTGAACGACGCCGACCGACTTTATCAACGCTTTCCCGGCGTGAATGGATCGGCCTACTTCATCGGTGGCGTGGGCGTGAGCTACGCGCGCGCCGATGACATTACCCTGGCGCCGATGCGCGCCGGTGTCGGCATCCGTGCCGGCGTCAACGTGGGCTACGTCGCCATCAGCCGCGAGCGGAACATCATCCCGCTCTAGGTCAATTCTCGTTCAAGTCTTCTTCGTTGGAATCGGGGCGCACAGGGTGCGCCCCGATTTCGTTGCGGAGTTTCTTCTCGTGGCGCTCGCGAAACTCCTCCGCGAACGCCGACGCCAGAATGCCCGTGGGCATCGCCACAATGCCGATCCCCGCGATCGCCACCAGACCCGCCGCCACGCGCCCCAGCGGCGTCACCGGAAACACGTCGCCGTAGCCGACGGTCGTCAACGTCACCACCGACCACCACATCGCACGGATCACGCTGCCGAACCGCTCCACCTGTTCGGGATGGCCAGGGATCGGGTGCGAGCCTTCCACGAAATAGAGCAGCAGCGCAGCGACGTAGACCTGCGCGGCCGCCACCGCGAGCGCGGCCAGCAAAGGCGGTCCCGCGCGCTGCACCGCCGCGCCGACGATACCGAACGCCGGCACATAGCGCGCGAGCTTCAGCAACCGGAACAGCCGCAGCGCCCGCAGCGCCGCCACCAGCCCGCCAGACGCGTGCGGAAAATAGACGCTGAGGATCAGCTCCGGCAGGAACGCCGCCAGATCCGCCAGCGCCAGCGGCGTCACCGCGTAGCGCAGCCGCCCGGCCGCGCCGCGATACTTCGGGTTCTCCCCCACCGCCCACAGGCGCAGCAGATATTCAAACGCGAACGCAATGACGATGCCGTTGTTGGTGCGCTGCACCAGCACGCCCATCCACGCCGGCAGGCTGGTATCAGGCAGCGCGGTCTCGGTCTCCAGCGCCAGCGTCAGGAAGCTGACGAGCACCATCGCCACCAGCACGCCGGTAACCCAGGTCAGACGGGCGCGACGGCCATCGGGCTCGATGGCCTCGTAGACGCGCGTGCGCAAACTCCGTGTGGCGGCCAAGCGGCGCTCCCCTGTTCAGCCCGCCGCGCATAGCATTGCGGGCGCGGCCTGGGAAAGCCGCACCCGCGATGTGGTTCAAGCGAGGCGCTTCCGGAAGCGCACGGGGGGAGGAGAAATGCGCCTCCGGAAGCTTCGCGCCGCGAGGGGTTCTAGCGGCGGGTGGTGATCTGGTCGAACATGCCGCCTTCGGCGAAGTGCGTGCGCTGGGCGCTGGTCCAGCCGCCGAACGTGTCGTCGATGGTGACCAGCGGGATCTGGGGAAACTGCGCGGCGTAGCGCGCCGCCACCGCCGCCGAGCGCGGCCGGTAGTGGTTCTTCGCGATGATCTCCTGCGCGAAGTCGGTGTAGAGATACTTGAGATAGTTCTCCGCCACGTTGCGCGTGCCGTTGCGATCGACGTTGCGATCGACCACCGCCACCGACGGTTCGGCGAGAATGCTCACCGACGGGGTGACGATATCCACCTGGTTGGCGCCGAGCTCGGCCTTCGCCAGATGCGCCTCGTTTTCCCACGCCAGCAATACGTCACCGATGCGGCGCTGCACGAACGTCGTGGTGGAGCCGCGCGCGCCGGTATCGAGCACCGGCACGTTGGCGAAGAGTTTTGTCACGAACGCCTTTGCGGTGTCGGGTGAACCGCCGGGCTGCTTGAGCGCCCACGCCCACGCGGCGAGGTAGTTCCAGCGCGCACCGCCCGACGTCTTCGGGTTCGGCGTGATGACCTGGATGCCATCCTTGATCAGATCGCCCCAGTCGCGGATGCGCCACGGGTTGTTCTTGCGGACGAGAAACACGATCGTCGAGGTGTACGGCGCGCTGTTGTTCGGCAGCCGCGATTGCCAGTTGCGCGCGATGAGGCCGCGCTTCGCGATTTCATCGACGTCGTAGGCGAGCGCCAGCGTCACCACATCCGCTTTCAAACCATCGATCACCGACCGCGCCTGCCGGCCGGAACCGCCGTGCGACTGGTTGACGGTGAGGCTCTGGCCGCTGTGATCGCGGGCCCAGGCCGCCGCGAACGCGGTGTTGAAGTCGGCGTACAGTTCCCGCGTTGGATCGTACGAGACGTTGAGCATGGTCAGCGCGCGCGGTGTACCGGCCTTCGG
>JANNVF010000356.1:0-2959 GCA_031414315.1 Hyphomonadaceae bacterium
CCCACAGTGGCCGCGACCGTGGCGCAGCACATCATCCGGCGGTTCGACGGCAAATCGACCAGCATCGATGTGCGGCTCGATCCCGCCGAACTCGGGCGCGTGTCGGTCAAGCTGGAAGTCGGCCCCGACAGCCGCGTGACCGCCATTGTCGCCGCCGACAACCCCGCCACCCTTTCGGATCTGATGCGCTCGTCGCGCGAGCTTGAGCGCGCGCTGGAGTCCGCCGGCCTTGAACTCACGCAGGGCGGACTGAGTTTCGATCTCTCCGATCGCAGCGCCGGCAACGGCGCACAAGCCAACGATGCGGGCCCTGCGGGGGCGCGCGCAGGCAACGACAACGCGGTTGTGTCAGCCGACGCCACCGCACCGGCGAGCCGGCCGTTCGGTCTTGAATCCTGGCGCGGTGTTCGCGTCGATGTGACAGTCTAGAGGAGCGGCGCGATGGCCATTGACGCCCTTTCGGGAACCGACAGCGCAACGACATCTTTGTCGCGCGCGAAGTTGTCCGACAACTTCGATACCTTCCTGACGCTGCTGACCGCGCAGCTCTCCAATCAGGATCCGCTGAACCCGGTGGATTCCGCGGCCTTCACCCAGCAGCTCGTGCAGTACAGCCAGGTCGAACAGCAGATCGAAACCAACGACCGGCTGAAAACCCTGCTCGACCAGAGTGAATCCTCCGGCGGTGCGGCGGCTGTGACGTACATCGGCAAGACCGCCGTGCTGGACAGCAATGTCGGCCAGCTGGCGAACGGCGCGGCGACCTGGGCCTATCAGGTCACCGGCGCCACGGGCGATGTCAGCATTTCCGTGCGCGACGGCGCCGGCAAGGAAGTCTTCAACAAGACAGTGCCCGCGCAATCCGGCGGACAGGTGTTCACCTGGGACGGCAAGAACGCCGCCGGCAAGGTGTTCCCCGATGGCGCCTACCAGCTCGTGGTTGGCGCGAAGGATTCCGATGGCAAGGCGATCACGCCGTCGATCAACGTCAACGAGCTGATCACCGGCATCGACTTCGCCGGCGTGACGCCAAACCTCATCACCGCGACGGGCGCACGCTCGTTCGATTCCATTCTCACCATCAAGAACTAGACCCTCGGGAGCAGGACCATGAGTATCTATACCGCCATGCGGTCCGGGGTGTCCGCCCTCGCCGCCAACGCCAGCGCGATGGCCGTCATCTCCGACAACATCGCCAACCTCAACACCGTCGGCTACAAGCGCGGCATCACCGATTTCACGGCGCTGCTGAACAGCCAGACCAACGGCACGACCTACAACGCAGGCGGCGTGCTCTCCTCCACGCGCCGCCTGATCGACGTGCAGGGCTCACGCGAGCAGTCGCGCTCCTCCACCGATCTGGCGATCTCCGGTAACGGCTTCTTCGTGGTCTCGGAGAACGATCGTCCGCTGACCGACGGCGGCAGCGTTGCGTTCACCCGCGCTGGTTCGTTCTCCGTGGACGCCGAGGGTTTCCTGAAGAACGCGCAGGGCTTTTACCTGCAAGGCTGGCCGATCCAGTCCGACGGATCGGTCGCGTCGAGCCCGACGAGCCTGTCTACCTTGTCGCCAATCAACGTCGCCGACGTTGTCTCCAGCGCCGAGCCCACCGGGAACGTCACGCTCACCGCGAACCTGAGTTCGACGCAAACCCAGTACGACCCAACCGCCAACACCTACACAATCGGCGACCTCGCGATCGGCGACATTGCCCCGCACTTCGAAAGCAGCATCGAGATCTTCGACAGCCTCGGCGCCCCGCGCACGGTGGCGATCGGCTTCCTGAAGACCGCGCCGAACGTCTGGCAGGTGGAGGCTTACACCCGGCCCGCCACCCTGGCGCCCGCCAACCCCGGCGGCCGGATCGCGGCGGGCACGATCACCTTCGACACCTCCGGCGCGGTTCAGACTGTCGCGGGCTCGCTCGCGGCGCCATTCAACGTCGCGTGGGCGGCCTCCACCGGCGCGGCGACCCAGAGTGTCGAGTTCCATCTCGACAACTCTCTCTCGCAGTTCGCCACCAGCTTCGGTGTCACCACCGTGGTCGCCGACGGCGTGCCCCCCGGCAACCTCGCGGGCCTGGTGGTGGAGAACGATGGCTATCTGACCGCGCAGTTCTCCAACGGCCGCTCCCGCGCACTCTACCAGATCCCGCTGGCGACCTTCCTAAACCCGAACGGCCTGCTGCCGGACAGCGGCGGCATCTTCCGCAACACGCTCGACAGCGGCCTCTACAACATCAACGAGCCCAACGCCGCCGGCGCCGGGAAGATCGAAAGCAGCGTGCTGGAGGCCTCCAACGTCGATCTGGCGCAGGAGTTCACGAGCATGATCACGACACAGCGAGCGTATTCCGCGTCGTCCAAGATCATCACCACCGCTGACGAAATGCTCGAAGAGTTGCTGCGGATTAAAAGGTAATCAGAAGTATAACGAACGCCGGGTCAGGTAACCTGGTGTTCGTTGCAAAATGATACACCTCGTTAATCTCATTTAACTCACGCCTTTAGTCGGATTTTCATGCGTAGCGATTACAACGGGTCAACTTACTCAGGGAGTTGGCGCGATGCAGAAGCAACGCCGCTATGAAGGTGTCGTCATGGGACCCGATGGGAACCCCATCACACTTGATGATCTGCCCCCGGCGCAAACCACGCGCTGGGTCATCCGCCGCAAGGCCGAGGTGGTCGCCGCAGTACGCGGTGGGCTGCTGACGCTGGAGGACGCGTGCAAGCGCTACAGCCTCACTGTCGAGGAATTCGACGGCTGGCGGAAATCCATCGAGCGCCACGGCCTTCCGGGCCTGCGCACGACACGGATTCAGCACTATCGGGTCGGCGAGGCCTGAACGCGTTAACGCCGGGAGTCTTCCCGGCGTCGGCGGCGAGAAACGCGGACGCGCCATGCGCGGACCGCGCGTTCGCGCGTCAGGACATGCCTCCGCGGCCGCTGGCGTCAC
>JANNVF010000357.1:0-5503 GCA_031414315.1 Hyphomonadaceae bacterium
AAAGCCAAGGCGCTGGAGAAGCTCTCCACCTTCGGCACGAAGATCGGCTACCCGAACAAGTGGCGCGAGTATGCGGCGCTGGAGGTGAAGCCGGGAGACGTCATTGGCAACATCGACCGCGCGGGGGCGTTCAACATCGCATGGGACATTGGCAAGCTGAAGCGTCCGATCGATCCGGACGAATGGCTGATGACGCCTCAGGACGTGAACGCCTACTACTGGTCGGAGAAGAACGAGATCGTCTTCCCCGCCGGCATCCTGCAAGCGCCGTTCTTCGATCCCAACGCCGACCCTGCCGTGAACTACGGCGCCATCGGCGCGGTCATCGGTCACGAGATCACGCACGGCTTCGACGATCAGGGCCGTCTCTACGACGCCAAGGGGCTGCTCAACACGTGGTGGACGCCGGCCGACGACAAGAACTTCAACGAACGCGCCAAGAAGGTCGTCGATCTCTACAATACGTTCGAGCCGATCCCCGGCTTCAAGGTCAACGGCCAGCAGACACTGGGCGAGAACATCGCCGACTTCGGCGGCATTCTCGTGGCGCTCGACGCCTACAAGCTCTCGCTCAACGGCCAGGACGCGCCGGTTCTGGACGATCTCACGGGCGTGCAGCGGTTCTTCCTGTCGTACGGCCAGACGTGGCGCGAGAAGGTGCGCGACGAGGCGATGAGGAACCAGATCACGTCCGACGTGCACTCGCCTGCGGAGTTCCGCGTCAACGGCACGCTGCGCAACGTGGACGCATGGTACGAAGCGTTCGCGGTGACCGATGGACAGGCCATGTTCGTTGCGCCAGCGAACCGCGCGAAGATCTGGTAGCCGCTCAACTCTCCCTGCCGGAACCGGTGGGGAGAGGTCTCTTCCGATCAGGAGTCCCACATGCACCGCAGACAGTTTCTCGGTCTGGGCGCGAGCGCGCTCGGCTATGCCGCGATCAGCGGTTGCGCCTCCACCGTCGTCACAGCCCCCTCCGCGGGCGCGAAGCCGGTGATCGGCGCGTTCGGTCTCGACCTCGACGCCGGTGACGCGAGCATTCGTGCGGGCGACAATTTCTACCTGCACTGCTCCAGCACATGGCTGAAGAACAACCCGATCCCTGAGGATCGCACGCGCTGGGGCACGTTCGACAAACTCGCGGCGAAGGCCGAGGAGGACGTGAAGAAGATCGTGGAGGATGTCTCTGCCACGACGGCAGCGCCCGGCACGGCGGAACAGAAGGTCGGCGACTACTACCGCGCCTACATGAACGAAGCGGCGATCGCGGCGGCGGGCCTCGCGCCGATCCAGCCGGACATCGCGCGCATCGCCGCGTGCGCCAGTCATGCCGATCTCGTGCGCGTCGCCGCCGATCCCTCACTGCCGACACGGTTGCCGATCGCTGCGTTCATCGCGCTCGATCAGAAAAATCCTGACCGCTACATCGTGTCGGTGACGCACGCGGGCCTCGGTCTGCCGGAGCGGGAATATTATCTGAAGACCGACGAGAAGTTCGTCGACATCCGCGCGAAGTACGTCACCCACATCGAGCGCCTGCTGACCCTGGCGGGCCAGAGCGATGGCGCCGGCAAGGCGCGCCGCATTCTCGCGGTGGAGACCGAGATCGCGAAGCTGCACTGGCCGGTGGCTGACCGCCGTGATCGCGACCGCACCTACAACCGGCGCACACGCGCCGAGCTTGTGGCGCTGCTCGACGGCTTTCCGACTGAAGCGGCGCTGGGCGCCTTGAAGCTCGATGCGCAGCAGGATTTCGTCGTGCGCGAACTCGACGCGATGCCGAAGCTCGCGGCGCTCTATCGCGCAACGCCGCTAGGCGCGTGGAAGGACTACGCGACGTACCACCTGATCGCGGGCTTCTCCGGGTCATTGCCGAAGCCGCTGGAGGACGAGGCGTTCGACTTCTACGGCCGCACGCTCAACGGTCAGCCGCAACAGCGCGATCGCTGGAAGCGCGCGGTGGACGGGCTGAACGGCGCGCTCGGCGAAGCGGTGGGCCAGGTTTACGTGCAGCGCACGTTCTCGCCTGACGCCAAGGCAAAGATGCTCGACCTGGTGGAGAACCTGCGCCGCGCGTACGGTCAACGCATCGATGGCCTGACGTGGATGACACCGGCCACGAAGTCGGTGGCGCGTGAGAAGCTCGCCGCGTTCCGCGTGAAGATCGGCTATCCCGACAAGTGGCGCGACTACGCCGCGCTCGAGATCCGCGCCGACGACCCCATCGGCAACGAGAAGCGCGCCGACCAGTTCGATTGGAACCGCCGCCTCGCGCGCATCAACGGCCCGACCGATCGCGGCGAGTGGAACATGACGCCGCAGACGGTGAACGCGTCCTACAATTCGGTGTTCAACGAGATCACCTTCCCCGCCGCGATCCTGCAGGCGCCGTTCTTCGATCCCAACGCCGACCCTGCTGTGAACTACGGCGGCATCGGCGGCGTCATCGGCCACGAGATGGGCCACGGCTTCGACGATCAGGGCGCCAAGTCCGACGCGCGCGGCGTGCTGCGCACGTGGTGGAGCGACGCCGACGTCGCCGCCTTCAAGGGCCTCACCGACAGGCTCGCGTCACAGTACGACCAGTTCGAACCGCTGCCGGGGCTGAAGGTGAACGGCCGCCTCACGCTCGGTGAAAACATCGGAGACAACGGCGGCCTCGCGGTGGCGTTGACGGCGTACCAGATTTCGCTGAACGGCAGGCCCGCGCCGGTCCTTGCCGATCTCGCCGGCGAACAGCGTTTCTTCCTGTCGTGGGCGCAGGTGTGGCGCACGCAATACCGCGAGCAGCGCATGCGCAACCAGGTGCTGACCGACCCGCACTCGCCACCGGAGTTTCGCGTCAACGGCACGGTGCGCAACATGGACGCGTGGTACGCAGCGTTCGATGTGGCCGCGACCGACAAGCTCTACCTGCCGCCGGATCAGCGCGTGCGCATCTGGTAGACGCGGCTCAGCGACGCGCGTCCCATTCCGGGCGCAGCATCGAGAACAGGTCCGAGGACACATAGCGGCCGTCGTCGAGGCGGTAGACCTCGCGCACGCGACCTTCGTGGACGAAGCCCAGCTTCTCGTAGACGTGGCGCGCGCGGGGGTTTTCCGCCGATGTATCCAGTTCGAGGCGGTGTGCGGGGGTTGTCGTGAACACATGCTCGATCACCGCCTGCACTAAGGCGGCGCCCATCCCGCCGCCCGGCGTATCGACGGCGACGCGTTTCAGCTGGACGACGCCGTGTTCGTTGGTGAGCTTGGTCAGCATGGCGAAGCCGCGCACCGCGCCGTCCACGTCCCAGACGCGCAGCGCGCCGTCGGCGGAGACAAGCATCGCCTCATGCTCAGCGCGCGAGGACGCGCCGATGAACATGTCGTAGCCCGGCAGTCGCTCGATGCGCATGATCGCGCCGATGTCCGCGACGGTCGCGGGGCGCAGGGTCACGGCGCGACGATTTCCTGGTCGATGCGCCCGAAGATCGATTTTCCCTTGGCGTCCTGCATGTCGATCTCGACGCGGTCGCCGTGCATCAGGAACGATGTGGCTGGCTTGCCGTCGGCGATGGTTTCGATCGTGCGCAGTTCGGCGATGCAGGAGTAACCCAGGCCGCCCAGCGCCACGGGGCGTCCCGGCGAG
Organism: Hyphomonadaceae bacterium; assembly: GCA_031414315.1. GTDB lineage: Bacteria > Pseudomonadota > Alphaproteobacteria > Caulobacterales > Aquidulcibacteraceae > VFBF01. The sequence continues at coordinate 3,629 of JANNVF010000357.1, forward strand.
CCATCGGGGTCGCGGTTCGACACTGTGCCCGAACCGACGATCGTCCCCGCCCCCAGCGGGCGCGTTTTCGCCGCATGCGCGATCAAAGTTGGAAAATCGAACGTCATGTCGACGCCGGCGTTGGGCTTGCCGAACAATGCCGCGTTGATCACCGAGAGCAGCGGCAGGTGCAGCTTGCCGCCATCCCACGCCTCGCCCAGCGTATCGGGCGTCACCGCGACGGGCGAAAACGCGCTCGACGGCTTCGCATGGAAGAAGCCAAACCCCTTCGCCAGTTCGTCCGGGATGAGGTTGCGCAGCGACACGTCGTTGACCAGCGTCACCAGCCGGATCGCGGCGCGCGCCTGATCGACGCTTGCGCCCATCGGCACGTCGTCGACGATAACCGCGATCTCCGCCTCGAAATCGCAGCCCCAGGATTCATCCGCCAGCACGATCGGATCGCGCGCGCCGAGGAACGCATCGGAGCCGCCCTGGTACATCAGCGGATCGGTCCAGAAACTCTCCGGCATCTCCGCGCCGCGCGCCTTGCGGACGAGTTCCACGTGATTGACGTAGGCCGAGCCATCGGCCCACTGGAACGCGCGCGGCAGGGGCGCGGCGCACTCGCGCTCGTGGAAGCGCTTCTTCGGCACGCTGCCGTGCGTGAGGTTTTCTTCCAGCGCCCTGAGCTTCGGCTCCGCATGCGCCCAGTCATCGAGCGCCTGCTGGAGCGTCTCCGCGACTGGCGAAGCATCGACACACCAGGCCAGATCGTCGCTGACCACCACCAGCCGCCCGTCGCGGCCCTGCTTCAAAGAGGCGAGTTTCATGGGATGGTTCTACGCCCTTGTCCGGGGACAGTCACGGGCGGTCCCGCTTCCGCCCGAGTCCGGGTACACCGCCCGACCATGACCCGATCCGGCATCGCCCTTCTCGCCCTCTCCGCCGTCCTCGCGCTGGGGTTCGGCCTCATCGGGCCGTGGGCGACCACGCACGTGGCGCCACTGGCGCTGGCGGCGATGAAGGCGTCGGGGATCGTGGCGCTGGCCGCGCTGGCGTTCACGCAGCGATCGCGCCTGCTGGCGGCGGGACTGCTGCTGGGCGCGCTGGGCGATGCGCTGCTGGCCCTGCCGTCGCAGGCCAGCTTTCTCGCCGGCGCGGGGGCGTTCCTGCTCGGACATCTCTGCTACATCGCGCTGTTCCTGCGCGGCGGGATCAGCGTGCGCGAGACTCTGCGGGAGCCCGCGCGCGTGGCGGCGCTGCTGGCGCTGCCGATCGCGGGCGTCGCCAGTGCGGCGATGCTGTTCACGCCGGGATCGCCGCTGGCGCCGCCGCTGGGCTTCTATTCCGCTGTGCTGACCGCCATGGCGATGGCGTCGTTCACGTTGCCGTGGTCACGCTGGGTGGCGATGGCCGGCGCCGTTCTGTTCTTCATCTCCGACGGGTTCGTCGCGTTCGACCTGTTCAACCCCGACAACGCCGACACAGTCGCGATCCGGTTCGCCGGGTGGATGATCTACTGGGCCGGTCAGGCCGGGATCTGCGTCGGCGCGCTCACCCTCCGCCGCGCCTGAAGTGTCTGTCGCGGCGCGCCAAACCCGGCTATCCCACCGCCATGACCCAGCTCCTCTTCCCACTGCCGCCGACAACGGTTCCCATCGACGGCGAAAGCCGCGCCTTCCCCGTGCGCCGCATCTATTGCGTCGGGCGCAACTACGCCGCCCATGCCCGGGAAATGGGCGCCGACCCCAGCGCCGAACCGCCGTTCTTCTTCATGAAACCGGCCGACGCCATCGTCACCGGCCCGAAGGCGCCCTACCCGCCCGACACAGACAATCTCCACCACGAGATCGAGCTGGTGGTCGCCATCGGCCGCGGCGGCTGGGACGTGTC
>JANNVF010000358.1:0-1869 GCA_031414315.1 Hyphomonadaceae bacterium
GGAAATCATCAGATCGAGCTGGCCGAGCGCGCGCATCCACACAAACACCCACACGCCCACCGTGGAGCCGACAACGCCGCCGATGGTCAGCAACAGCCCCATGCGCAGGTCGAGGCCGCGCCGCCGTGCATGCGCGATGACGCCCGACAGCGACGACGCGGTGATCTGGCTCGCCTGCGTCGCCACCGCCACCGATGGCGGTACGCCCATGAAGATCAGCGCCGGGGTCATGATGAAGCCGCCGCCCACCCCCACCATGCCCGACAGAAAGCCGATGCCGCCGCTGATCATGATGATCAGCAGCGCGTTCACCGACATCTCGGCGATCGGCAGATAGATCGACATAGGGTGGCCTTGCTGGCGCGGGCGCTCCCGGCGACCGCGCAGGTGTTATTCCAGCGTTGGCGAGGGGGTGCAACGGCGCGCGAGCTGCGGTCAGCGCCCCTTGGCCGCGCCGGCCATCCCCGGTACACAAGCGCCGGGGACCGGACATGCCGACGATCAACTTCGACGAAATCCGCTTGTTCCTGAAGGACAAGCTCCCCGGCGCCGGCGACATCGTCGACTGGCTGCCGGACCCGGCGCTCTACGCGATCTTTGCGTTGCTGGCGCTGGCGCTCGTCGCCTCGCTGTGGGGCGGCGTGAGCTGGCTGCTGAAGCGGCTGGGCGTGATCCCGGACCAGGCGAAGGTGACGGCCGACAAGGTCGATCGCACCCGCGCGGAGATTGCGGACCGCGATGCCCGTCACGCCGCTCAGGTCGCGCGGATGGAGCGCGACGCGCAGGCGCGGGAAGCGCGACTGAACGCGCAGATCGCCGAAATCCTCGCGCTGCTCAACGCGCAGAACGCCGCGCTGGTGGCGGCCGGCAAGGCCGCCCCTCTCGGCGCCGAGGAAACCGGCAAGCGGGACGCGGCAGTTGCCAGCGTCGTGGCCGCCAGCGGCACGGCGGCGGGCGAGGCGGCGTCGGAACTTGCAGGCGGCAAGACGGACGCCGCTCTGGAAACGCTGAAGCGCGACGCGGGAGACGCCGCGGAGAAATGGCGCCGCATCGCGGCCATTGCACACGGCGTCAACGATGCCGAGGCGCTTGCCGCCTACGAACAGGCGCACCGCCTCGACCCGACCGACTTCTGGACCTGCGTGGAACTGGCGCGCCTCTACCAGCGCTGGAAGGGCGACCTTCAAGGCGCTCGCCGCGTGGCGCAGAGCGCGACACGGATCGCAAAAACGGATTGGGATCGTGGCCTCGTCTTCGAGATCGAGGGCGACATTGCGCGAGAGGCTGGCGACCTCGCCGGTGCACGACAGGCGGCCGAAGCGGGGCTCGTGCTCCGCGAAAAGATCGCGACAAATGGCGATGCGGCCGCCCTGCGCAATGTGTCGGTAAGCCTCGACAAGCTCGGTGACGTGCTGGTTCAGGCCGGCGATCTTGCCGGCGCCCGGTCGCGTTTTGAGTCGAGCCTGGAGGCAAGACAACGTCTGGCGTCGGCGAACCCCGGCAGCGCGGAGGCGCAGCGGGATATGTCGGTAAGCCTCGACAAGCTCGGTGACGTGCTGGTTCAGGCCGGCGATCTTGCCGGCGCCCGGTCGCGTTTTGAGTCGAGCCTGGAGGTAAGAGAACGTCTTGCGTCGGCGAACCCCGGTAGCGCGGAGGCGCAGCGGGATGTGTCGATCAGTCACGAGAAGCTCGGCGACGTGCTGGTTCAGGCCGGCGATCTCGCCGGCGCCCGGTCGCGTTTTGAGTCGAGCCTCGAGGTTTCAGAACGTCTTGCGTCGTCGAACCCCGGCAGCGCGGAGGCGCAGCGGGATGTGTCGTTCATTCACGAGAAGCTCGGCGACGTGCTGGTGAAGGCGGCCGGCGATCTCG
>JANNVF010000359.1:0-10020 GCA_031414315.1 Hyphomonadaceae bacterium
GCCGCGGGTGCACCTCCCTGATGGGGTGTTTTCCCTGCAGCCGGGCCCGCTGGGTAGACCGGCGCTACGGGAGGATTGGCACGGCGCGCCGTCGGGCGGTGCGCCTCAATCGCCTACAGCCGGCTCGCCCGCGCACGCCAGTCTACACCGGGGCGTCCGCTCGGAATCTTGAAACACACTTCGCGGCGGCGATAGTCGATCACCAGCGTGTCGAGCTGGCCCAGCACGTCCATGCCAATCAGCAGCGCGGGCTCGTCCTCGAGGTCCCAGAGTTCGAAGAAGTGCGTGTCGGCAAACAGGATCGGCAGCCGTTCGATGCGCACGCCGGCGAGAATGAGCCGCGGCGCCCATACAAGCGCGGCCTGCGCATCGGGGCCCACCGCGCCGTAGACTGTCGTCATCCCCTCGTCCTGCAGCCGCGTGTGCGCGCGCTCCAGCATGCGCCGCAGCACGGTATTGCCGATCGAGCGTTCCGCGCCGGTGTCGATCACCGCCTTCACGTTGACGCGCCCGAGGCGCGCGGTGACCAGCGGCAGTTGTCCAAAGCGCATCGTCGCGGGCATGACGAAATAGTTCAGCGGCGGCAGGCCGCTGCTGGCGGTAAGGTCGATGCGGTCGCGTTTGAAATCAATCATAAGCCGCCCGCCGCGCATGTGATCGGCGCCGAGCATGCCGTCGGCGTTGGCGTGGATGCGGTTCGACAGTACCGGCAGATCAAGTGCGTTGCGGGTGAGCCGCCCGAAGCGCACCTCGCCCACGCGCACGATCGGCGCGGGTTCGGCGCCGGTGACACCATGCACAAGCTGACGCGGCGCGGCGGCGACATCGACGTCGAGCGCGCGCGCCAGATGCGGCGAAAGCACGGTGCGGTTGGCGCCGGTATCGACGATGAACCGGAACGGGCCGCGCCCATTGACGTAGACTGGCGCCATGACCCGGCCGATGGAGTCGGCTGTCGTGGGAATGGCGTAGGCGGGGCCGTCGTCGACCAGCGTCGATGACACCGGGATGGTTGGCGCCGCATGGCCCGCGCCCGCCGCCGACGCGACCGGCAGCACCCCCAGCGCCACAAGCGCCGCGACCGCACTTCCCAGACCGGCGATCCCGCGCATGCGCACTCTCCGCTCGACCACCGCTACCTTGCGCCCGATCGACGCGCGGCGATACCCGCATCCGTCGCAAGGGATTTTCGCGCCCCGCTGTGACGACGCGGCGCTGGCGCATCGTGCGCACTTGGGGCAACACGCTCGCACCCATGACCTCTCCCGCAATACGCACCCCCTCCACGCCCGAACTCGTGGCGATGGTCGCCACGTTCATGGCGCTCAACGCGCTCGGCATCGACATCATGCTGCCGGCGCTGCCGGATATCGCGACATCGTTCAATGTCGCGCACGGCAACGAGCAGCAGCTTGTCATCCTCGTCTACGTGCTCGCGTTCGGCGTGGCGCAACTGTTCTACGGGCCGCTGTCGGATTCGTTCGGCCGCCGCCCGGTGCTGCTGTGGTCGCTGGGGTTCTATCTCATCGCCACTGTCGCGTGCCTCGTGGCGCCGACGTTCCTCACCTTCCTCATCGCGCGCGCGGTGCAAGGCGCGGCGGCGGCGGCCGCGCGTGTGATCGCGGTGGCGGTTGTGCGCGATCTCATGGCGGGCCGCGAGATGGCGCGGGTGATGTCGATGGCGATGGTGGTGTTCATGGTGGTGCCGATCCTCGCGCCCGGCGTCGGCCAGCTCGTGCTGCTGGTGGGCCCGTGGCGATGGACGTTCGGCTTCCTGTTCGCGATGGCGGCGATCGTGATCGCGTGGACGTGGCTGCGGCTGCCGGAGACACGTCCGAAGGAGACGCGCACACCGTTCAGCTTCGGTGAGGCCATGCATGGCTACGGCGAGGTGCTGCGCAACCGCACGGCGCTGGGCTACACGATCGCCACGTCGATCCTGTTTGGATCGCTGTTCGGCTTCCTGGCCACCGCGCAACAGGTGTTTGTCGACGTGTTCGGCCTGGGCAAGCTGTTTCCGCTGGCGTTCGCGGCGGTGGCGGGCGCGATGTCGATCGCGTCGTTCGCCAACTCGCGGATGGTGACGCGGCTCGGCATGCGCCGGATTTCGCACACCGCGCTCATCGGGTTCACCGCGCTCAGCATCGTGCACGCCGCGATCCTGCTGGCCGACGCCGGGCCGCTGTGGCGCTACATGGCGCTGCTGGCGCCGTCGATGCTGATGTTCGGCATGATCGGCGCCAACTTCAGCGCCATCGTCATGGAGCCGCTGGGCGCGCGCGCGGGCACGGCGGCGGCGTTCTACGGCTTCGCCACCACCACATTCAGCGCCATGCTCGGCGGCGCCATCGGCATGACCTACAACGGCACGCCCGCGCCGCTGATCGTCGGCCAGGCCTGCCTCGGGCTCACCGCCATCGCGGTGATATGGCTGACCGAGCGTGGCCGACTTTTCACCGCGCCGTCGGCGGGGTAGATTTGCCGCGCCGCGCGGAGAACCCTCATGAGCCTCGATCACGTGTCCATCGGCGTCACCAGCATCAAGCGCTCGAAGGCGTTCTACGATGCAGTGCTGGCCCCGCTCGGGATGAAGCCGGCGATGCCGGTCCATGCCGGCGGTCATCTCGTCGGCGTCGGCTACGGGACCGATCCCGAACATCCGACGTTCTGGATCGGCATGCCGGTGAACGGCCAGCCCGCCACGATGGGCAACGGCGTGCACATCGCGTTCAACGCGAGGGAACGTGCAGCGGTGGACGATTTCTATCTCGCAGCACTCGATCAGGGCGGCATCGAAGACGGCAAGCCCGGCCTGCGCGAACAGTATCACCCGAGCTACTACGCCGCGTTCGTGCGCGATCCCGATGGCAACAAGATAGAGGCTTGCTGTCACAAGCCGGAGTGATTTAGATCGCGACGCCATCCTTTGGGCGGGGGAGCAGCGATGACAGCGGCCAGCGTGGACAAGATCGAGGCGGCGCTCGAGACCTACGAAGATCATTTCAGATCACCGCGCACGGACGGTCTCACGCCGTGCGATCTCATCATGCAGGGCGGCGTCGCGTCCGGCGTTGTCTATCCGCTCGCCATTCTCGAGATCGCCAAGAAGCATCGCCTGCACGGCATCGGCGGCACCTCCGCCGGCGCCATCGGCGCGGTGGTCGCAGCGGCCGCGGAGTATGGCCGCCAGAACGGCAAGGGCGGCTTTTCACAGTTCGTGGCGCTGAGCGAGGATGTGCTGAAGAACGGCGTCGCGCGCCTGTTCCAGCCGAGCGTATGGATGGGCGCGCCGTTCGACCTACTCGTCGCGCTGCAATCGCGCGGGCCGGTGGCCGGCGTCATGGCCTACATCGGCACGCGGTGGCCGTTCTTCCTGATCGCAGGCGCCATCGGGATCCTCTCCATCGGCTGGCCCGCGACGGGCTCGCCCCCGCTGTGGTCCATGACGTTCTATTACGATCACGCCGCGCCGGCGTTGCAGGTGCTGGCGATCACGCTGGTGATCGGCTCAATCGTCTGGGGATTGAAATCGGCCGCGAACAAGGGCCGCGACAGGTTCGACATCCCCCTGCTGCTGATCCTCATTGTCGGCCTGCTGGCGACCGCATGGGCGTTTTTCTGGACGATCATTCCAGACGGTCGCCCCGTGCCCACGCGGGGCTTCTGGGCGCCCGACAATGCGATCTGGACAGTCATCCCCAGGCCGCAGCAGAAGTGGCCGGACGACGACTTCTGGGTACACAACGCACTCGCGATCTTCAGCGAACTCCCCGCGCTCATGTCGATGGGATTTGTTCTGCTTTCCATTGATCTCTGGCGCATGAGCCGGCTCAAGCACAATTTCGGTCTCTGTTCGGGCACATGGGACGAACGCGGCACGCGCACACCGGCGCTGATGGAATGGCTGCACGATCACGTCCAGCGCGCGGCCGGCCGGCTGGGCGGAAAACCCCTCACCTTCGGCGATCTGGAGCCGCAGCGAAAAGCCGCCGCGCAAGCGGAAGCGCGCGCCATGCCGTTCGCCGCGCCCGTGGACAGCGACGACATCGAGTTGCGCATGACCGTGACCGATCTCGGCCAGCGGCGCCCGCACACGTTGCCGTTCCTGCCCGACAACCTCTATTTCAAGCCGAGCGAACTGGTGAAGGTGCTGCCGGAGGCGGTTGTCCGCGCGATGTATGCGGGCGACGATCCCCGCAAGGCGCATCCGCTGCCGCCGTGGTGGGACCTGCCGGTGCTGTTCGCGGTGCGCATGAGCCTCTGCTATCCCGTGCTCTTCCGCATGGTGCCGCTCTACAGCAAGACGCCAGGCAGCGGCGACGCAACCTTCGTGCGCGTGCTGTTCACCGATGGCGGCATCTGTTCCAATTTTCCCATTCACTTCTACGACGGGCTGTTGCCGCGCTGGCCGACGCTGGCGATCGCGCTCGACGCGTCGCCCAATCCGAAGCTTGGCCGCGTCGACATCGACCGGCGCAACACGCGCGCGGCGCCGCATCCCGCGCCGCGCACGCTCGGCGACGCGCTCGGGCGGATCTTCCAGACCGCCGGCGGCTGGCGTGACCAGGTGCAGACCTCGCTCCCCGGCTACAAGGAGCGTGTGTGCGTGGTGGGTCTGTCAAAGGCGCAGGGCGGATTCAACTTCAACATGGCGCAGAAGGACGTGGCGAGCGCCATGGGTCTCGGCTGTGACGCGGGCGCATTGCTGTGCGGCCAACCTGTCGGTGACAAAGAGCCTTTCGACGAAAAAGAGCACCGCTATCGCCGCTTCCTGGTGGCCTACGCGCGGCTGGAGGAAACGCTGGATTCACTCTCCACCACGTGGTCCGACGCCAAGCTCGACTGGACCAACTTCATCCTCGGTCACAAGTCGCCGGAGTTTCCGCAGGAAGGCGCCAAGGCCGACGCCATTCGTGAAGTGGTGAAGCTGGTCAACACGCTGGCGCCGCTGTTCAAGGCCCGACCGTGGCGCACCGAATACGACGTGCCCGAACCGCCGACGAACCTGCGCGTGACCCCGCGAGAATAGCGCGCGGCGACGCATTGCAGCGCGGATGGTGAAGTGTACCCAGACGCAACCATCGACAAGGCGGCGATCGATCAGGTCCCCGCGCGATCCCGCGCCGTCGGCGTCCGCGCGCAGCTACTTCAGTTCGTCCATCTTCGAGATGATCGAGCCGACGAGGCCGTATTCTTTCGCCTGTTCCGCCGACATCCAGTGATCGCGATCGGTGTCGGACTTGATCCGCTCGACCGGCTGACCGGTGGCGGTGGCGAAGATGCGGTTGAGACGTTCGCGCATGCGCAGGATTTCCCGCGCCTGGATTTCCACATCCGACGCCGCGCCGCCGACGCCGCCGCGCGGCTCGTGCAGCAGAAAGCGGGTGTTGGGCAGGGCGTAGCGGTCGGCGCGATCCGCCGCAGCGTAGATCAGCGCACCGGCCGAGGCGCACCAGCCGGTGCCCAGGATGCGCACGCGCGGCTTCACGAACCTGATCATGTCGTGGATCATGTCGCCGGACTCCACGTGCCCACCGGGCGACGACAGCACGAGCGTGATCGGGTTATCGTTGTCGGCGGCGAGCGCCAGCAGGCCATCGGTAACGCGCTTGGCCACGCGGTCGTTGATCTCGCCGGTGAGCGTGATGATGCGGGCGTTGAACAGCGCCTTTTCGGCAACGACTCCGGCGAGCGGAGAGGTTTCTTCAGGCTTGGTCTGCTCGTCGTCGAGGCGGGTCATTGTCACTCTTTCCGGGGGCTGGTTCGACACTCAGATGGACGGTGGGACGAGTCCGCGCAAGAGGAGCCGCCGCATCGGGCTGGCGGGCGTTTATTCACAGCCCTTCCCGGAGGAACGGCAACAACGCGGCGAGCGTCTCCGCCGGCTTCTCTTCCGCCAGGAAATGCCCGCAATCGATCTCGCCGAACCGGGGCGACCGCGCCTCGGCGCGCCACGCCGCCGCTACATCGAACAGCGTCGCCGTGGAGGGCGAATTCCGGCCCCAGAGCACCAGCGTCGGGCACTCGATCAGCGCGCCCGCATCCGCCGCGTCGTGCTCCAGATCGATCCCGGCGCCGGCGCGGTAGTCCTCGCACATGGCGTGGAAGGCCTCCGGCGTGCCGTTGGTCTCCGCGTAGGCGGCCATCGCGTCGGCATCCTCCGGCGCCCGCGAACTGCCGCCAGCGAAGGCGCTCGCGCGGGGCCCCATGAGGATTTCGGGGATCGGATACGGCTGGATGAAGAAGAACCAGTGCCAGACGTTGGTCGCCACCTGCCGGTTCACGTTGGCGTAGATGTGTGCGGTGGGCACGATGTCGAGAATGGCGAGGCGCTCGACGGCGTCCGGATGATCCTTGGTCAGCCGCCGCGACACCCGCGCACCGCGGTCGTGGCCGGCGAGCCTGAACTTTTCGTAGCCAAGCGCGCGCATGAGGCCGAGCTGGTCGGCGGCCATGCGCCGTTTGGAATAGTCGCCCTTCTGGGGCTTGCCGCTGCGGCCGTAACCGCGCAGGTCGCCCGTCACGACGGTGAAGTGCTTCGCCAGTTCCGGCGCCACCTTGCGCCACATGATGTGGGACTGCGAGGCGCCATGGATCAGCAGCAACGGCGGCCCGGACCCGCCCGTGACGGCGTGGATCGGGACGCCGTCCACCTCCACATCGATTGCCTTGAACCCGGGAAAGAACGGCGCATCGGACATCGGACGGCTCCCGCACAATTCGCGCTGAAGCCGTCCTTGTCCCATGCTTACGCCGCCGCCAGAAGGCCTTCCGCCTGCAGCGCCGCCTGCACCGACGGCCGCGCCGCGACCCGCGCGGAATGCGCGGCGAGCTTCGGCCACTTGCCAAGATCCATGCCCACGAACTTGGCCCAGTTGGTCAGCGTGAAGAGGTAGGCGTCGGCCACCGTGAAGGTGTTTCCGGTCACGAACTGGCGGCCATCGGCGAACTGCTTTTCGAGCAGGTCATAGCGCTGGCCGATCTTGTCGCGGAACGCGCCCTTGGCGTCGTCCGGCGTTGTCGGCGCAAACAGCGGCGAGTGGTTCTTGTGGACTTCCGTGGACAGGAAGACGAGCAGCTCCTCGAGCCGCAGCCGCTCCTTGGTGCCGCGCTCCGCCGCCAGATTGGCGCCGGGTTTCTGGTCAGCCAGATACTGCTGGATGACGACGCCTTCGGTCAGCCGGTCGCCGTCGGCGAGTTCCAGCACGGGCACGTAGCCCTTCGGATTGACGGCGTAGAAATCCTCGCCCCCGTCCAGCGTCTTGGCGCGGGTGTCGACCTTCACCAGCGTGAAGTCGGCGCCGGTTTCACGCAGGATGATGTGGGGGGCGAGCGAGCACGCGCCGGGGGAATAATAGAGCTTCATGGGTAGCCTCCTCGTTGGCCGACTGCACCTAGCGACGAAGATTACCTTTGGAAACTACCTGAGGCTCTGTTACCGAAAGAATGGGGTTTCTCCCCGGTAAGCACCCGCACGGGAGGTTAGCTTGTTACGCATGCGGAAAAGCCCGGTGATGGATACGCCGGCCTGCCCGATCAGCTCGTGCATGGAGCTGCTGGGCGGCGCGTGGACGCCGAGCGTCATCTGGTACCTGTCGGGCGGCGCGCGCCGGTTCAGCGAGCTGCAATCGGACATGCCGCCGGTCTCGGCCAAGATGCTCTCGCAGCGGCTGAAGGATCTGGAGAAGAAGGGCGTGGTCAGCCGCACCGTGCTGGCCACTTCGCCGCCATCGGTGGAGTACGCGCTGACGCCGCTGGGCCATGAGCTGATCCCGGCGATCGAGGCGATCGCGCATGTGGGCTTCAAGCTGCGGCAGGAACGCGCGGCTTGAAGCCTCTCCCGCACGCGGGAGAGGCTTCAAGCTCAACCCGCCAATCTGCTTTCGTCGAGGCCGTACTCGCGCAGTTTCCGGTACAGCGTAGAGCGCCCGATGCCGAGGCGGCGCGCGATTTCGCTCATGTGCCCGGCGTAGTGCTCGATGGCGAGTTCGATCAGGTCGCGCTCCACTTCTTCCAGACGGCGCAGATGACCGCCCTGGTCGAAGATCGGCACGGGAACCGGTTCCGTCGTCGCCACTGATGCGCTGTGGGGCGCCTGCGACGTGTCATTGGCCGGCATCCCTACGCCGTGCGGCAGGGCGTCGTTGGCCGCTGACAGCGTACGCGGCTGCACGCCGGAAATCTGCGGGAAATCCTCGGGGTGGAGGGTATCGCCTTCGCTCAGCACCACCGCGCGGAACACCGTGTTCTCAAGCTGGCGCACGTTGCCCGGCCAGTCGAAGTTCACCAGCATCGCCAGCGTGTCCGGCGCGCAGCCGGCCACGGTGCGGTTTTCTTCCGCGTTGAAGCGCGTGATGAAGCGCGCGACCATCGCCGGGATATCCTCGCGGCGCTCGCGCAGCGGCGGGGCCTCGATGGGGAAGACGTTGAGGCGATAGAACAGGTCCTCGCGGAAGCGGCCTTCGGCGACGAGCTTCGCGAGATCCTTGTTGGTGGCGGAGATGATCCGCACGTCGACCTTCACGGGGCGCTTGCCGCCGACCGGATCGACTTCGCTTTCCTGCAGCACGCGCAGCAGCTTGACCTGCATGTCGAGCGGGAGTTCGCCGACTTCGTCGAGGAACAGCGTGCCGCCGTGGGCTTCCACGAACTTGCCGGCGTGCTTTTCCACCGCGCCGGTGAACGCGCCCTTCTCGTGGCCGAACAGGATCGACTCCACGAGGTTTTCCGGGATGGCGCCGCAGTTGACCGCGATGAACGGCCGGCCGCCGCGTTCCGATGAGCCCTGAATGGCGCGTGCGAGCAATTCCTTGCCGACGCCGCTCTCACCGGTGATCAGCACCGGGATGTTGGAGGCGGCGGCGCGCTGGCCCATGCGCACGACCTGGCGCATCGAGGGGGCGCTGGCGACCATGTCGTCGAAGGAGAGGCTGTTGGCCGCCTTCTTCTTCATGCGCGTGACTTCGACCTTCAGGGTCGACATCTCGAGCGCGTTGCGGACCGAGACCATGATCCGTTCGGGGCTGGCCGGCTTCACGAAGAAGTCGTTGGCGCCCGCCTGCATGGCCTGCACGACGGTGTCGATGCCACCGGAGGCGGTCAGCACGATGCATGGCAGCCCGGGGCGGCGCATGCGGATTTCCTTGAGCGCCTCGATGCCCGTGAGGCCCGGCATGACCAGGTCGAGCAGGACGAGATCGATGGACGGGTCGTCCTCGACCTGACGCACGGCCGCACGTCCATCTTCCGCCGTCTTCGTATTGAATCCGTTGCGCTCGACGGAGGCCTGCAGCAGCCGACGCTGCGCGGGATCGTCATCCGCGATGAGGATGGTCTTGGCCATGGTCCACCATATTTATCTAGGAGGCGCCTCTGACGGGCGCCGTGGACCGGACGTTACGGAGGCGAGGTCAAGTTCGCGTTAAAATGGGACAAAAAAACCAATTATTTGTTACAGTTAACGCCAATGAACGATTGGCCGCCATCGGCGTGGACGCCCTCTCCGCGGCCGCTTTCCGCACGGTTGCGGCCACCCGCGCGCCGGAACTGGCCCGTGCCTACGCCGCCCTCTTCCGCACCGCTTATACCGCCGAAGGCTTAAGCGCCCTGCCACCACGCTGGCGCGCGTCGTGGCCCGCGTCCTGGCAGGACCTGCTGAGCTGGAAGCGCACCAAGGCGCTGGCCGTGGCCGGTGTGCGCCGGGTGCACCCGGCGCTCGGACGCAACGCCGACGCCGTTGTCGGTCTCGGCCGTGCACTCATCTCCGCTGCGCCGCCACATACCCGACCGAGCCGCTTTGGACCGCCGTGGGTGATGATCCGCTTCGACGGGAGGAGCGAAGCGCCGCTGGTGCTGGCCCACGAGCTTGGTCACGCCGCGCAGATGGCGGCGCACCAGGTCGCTGGCTGTATCGGGACTGCAGCGCGTGCACCCGGCGCTGGGCAGCCGGGCGCGCGATGTGGTGCGGCTGGGCCGGGTCCAGGTCTCCACCGTGATCGCGCCGCACACGCGCGCCAGCCG
>JANNVF010000360.1:0-3734 GCA_031414315.1 Hyphomonadaceae bacterium
CTTTCTGAAAGCCAGTGACGGATGGAAACCGCTCCTCGTGTTCTTCCATCACTTGGTGAAGACGGGCAACGTACTTGTGCCGCACCTGGGTGATCCTGCCGACGCGACCCTTCGCATCGCTGACCTCATCGCCCTGCTTCAGACCAAGCGCGGCGACCACGAGGGCGTGTGATGGCTCCCAGGATTCGGCATCCAACCTCCGCAGGGCGGCGTCCGGCTCAACGATGAAAAATTCGGGGCCGTCCTTGAAGCTGACGTCCACGGCCGCATGTTCGGAGACCGTTTCGACGAGCCAGATGCGGTCGCTGCCGCTGACGAGGCCCTGGTTCAGGACGACCGATGAGAGCGTCATCCAAGCTGAGGATACGTCGCGGTTTTCCAGGAAGATGCGATAGGCCAGCGCAGCTGCGCGCTCGCTGAAGCCCATGTGCCCCAGCAGAACCGCTATGCGCATGCGGTCGGCGAGGCGCGTCCAGATGACGTCTTCGACCGGCTTCCGCAATTCCTCTAGGAGCTCCGCCGCGCGATCCTCCCTCACCATCAATTCCATGCGCATCAAGCGGGCCCAAGGCATTCCCGAATCTCGCTCGAGCGTTGCGTCGACACACGTGCGGCAAGTTTTGAGATCGCCGCAGTTCCAGGCATGAGCGGCGCGCAGACGCAGAACAGTCAAATGGCTCCGAAGCTCTTCGCTGGCCTGCAGGATGGCCTGCTGAAACGCCACATCGCGGCGCGCGGTGGCGAGGCTTTCGAGATAAAGCATGGACGCCGCGCCAATGCGGTCGAGATTGACGTAGCCGGCGAGCAGATCGGCTGCTTCGGAGTCAAGATCGGCAGCGGCCATCGCTTCGGCCACAACAAAGCGTGTCGCCAGATCGCTGTCGTGCCGGAGTTTCGCCGCCGCCGCGATGAAGCTGTCCCGTACCTGATCGTCCGCTTCGCCGACTATATTGCGTCGGCGACCTTCGGCCACATCGGCGAGGGGATCGTTCGGATCGAGGCCGCGTAGACCGTCGACCGCGGTTTGAGCGGCGACAGCGTCCTTCGCGCTCGCCGCCAGCTCGCTCACGACGCGTAGGCGCATACGGTCAATGGCGGGATCGCCGATCGGCGGGATTGCGATGGCGATCCCGAGGGCGCCGTCGGCTGCTTTCATCTCGGCGCCCAGCAACGCGTTCTGTGGATCGTATCCCTGCACCTCAAGGACGATAAGGGCTTCGGCTCGTTCGCCGATAGCGGCCAAAGTCAGCGCGCAGAGGCGCGCGAGAGCGGGCTGCCCCTTAACACGCGTAAGGCAGCGGCGAAGGAGCGCGGCAGCGTCCTTGTCGCGATCTGCCAAACGAAGCAACAGCGCCGCATTGTTCACATGCGCTGCGAGATCATGCTCGTCGACAAAGCCGACGTTGAGTAGCGACTCCGCGTGTTTCAGCGCATGCTCAGCCGCCTTGTCGATCGCGTCGGCACTGATGCGCCCGCCCATGCCGATGATGTCGCTGCCTGCCAGAGCCAGCGAGAGCACTGCCATGTCGGCACTGTTTCGGATTTCTTCGACGTCGAGATGTTGTTCCGCAAGAGCGATCACGCGCTCTTCCCAGCCCTTGATATCCCGCCGGCGCCAGAATTCGGCCAAGCCCAGCGCCGCGTGTGACGATGAGCGGAGGTCCTCCGGCACCAAGGTTTCCGGATCGCCTTGCCAGTCGGAGCGCGCCGCGGCCTGGAGTAAATAGCCCACAGCGTGGTCGGCGCGCGGCGACGCGTGAAGGGCGGCTTCAGCGAACCCCATGCCCTCCGTGAAGCGCTTCTGCATCGTGCGCGCCAGCGCGAGAAACGCTAGGGCACGCCCGTCGGTGGGGCGAAGCGCGTGAGCGGCTTCAAAGCGCTCGGCGGCTTCGACCTCGCGACCAAGATCGATGGCGGCCGAGCCCAAATTGGCGAGCACACGGTAGCGCGCGGCGGGCTTTTCGGCGAGCACGCCGCTGTCGAGTAGCTTCAAGAGAGCTTCCTCGGCGAGTTTCGGCTGACCCTTCCCGAGAAGTTCGGCAATTGCATCGATTCGCGCGTGCAGAACGGGATCCTCTGCGGCGAGATCGGGGACTGGTCCGTCGCTGATATACCCGATCGTAGCTGACGGCGACTGTCTGGCCTCCAGCGCGGCCGCCACGCCAGAGGCGATCGCGCTGGCGAGAGAGGCGTCCGTTAGGGGTACGTCGCGCAGCATAAAGGCGCCGGGGTGGAAAACCTGATGCGCGCGTGGATGCATCGCGATCTTGTTTTGGAGCGCGCCCCAGCCATAGACGACGACACTGAGCGTATGCCCTTCTTGCGCCAGCTGACGCTCCACCGCGATGGCTGCGTCGGTCGCTTTGCGGTCGTCCGGCGCGGTGGTTGCGAAAATGATCTCCTTCAGACCGGCGTTAATCTGGAGGGCGGCGTGGCAATCGCTAAGGATCTTCGCTTGAGTGATCGGCTGCACGATCAAGCGGCACTGGATCCCGACATAGTGAGCGGGATTGCAATTGCGCTTCCCGATGATGTCGATGCCATTCTGCAGCTGTCCGGCGCGACCATACTCCATGGTGTGCGGATCGCCGAGTTCGCACTCAAACAGCACGACGCAGAAACGCTGAAAGACTGACCAATCTCGCGGCTTGGGTATCTCGAAAAGCAGCCCCGCCGCGACGGGCAATGGCGACGCGTTCGCAGCCGTCACCTGTGAGGGCGTCGCGTTCTGCGTCTCAGCACTGGCGTCGTTCGCGCCGCTCACCAAAGTCCGCCTGAATTTGGCGGGATTATCCCCTTGACGCAGGTAAGGACTGAAGCTATATTTGCTTCATGGCCAACACGAAAATCACCGTCCGCGAGTTCTTCGCCCGTTTCCCGACAGAGGAAGCCTGCCTTGAGCACGTCATGAACGTGCGCTTTGGCCTCCGTCACGCCTGCGAGAAGTGCGGCAAGGAAGCCTCGTTCCACCGGCTGGCCAATCGCCCCGCTTATTCGTGCTCGCAGTGCGGCGCCCACGTGTACCCCTGCGCCGGGACGATCCTGCAAGACACGCGGACGCCGCTGCAAATGTGGTTCTACGCGATCTACCTGTTCGTCACGACGCGCCACGGCGTGAGCGGCAAGGAACTGGAGCGGCAGCTAGGCGTGACCTACAAAACTGCGTGGCGGATTGGGCATCAAATTCGCAAGCTGATGGGCAACGTCTCCGCTTACGAACAACTCAGCGGCCACATCGAGATGGATGAGGCGTTCGTGGGCGGCCGAAATTCCGTAAAGACAGTCGTAGTCGGCATCAAAGAGCGTGGGGGCCCGATGGTCGCCGTGCGTGCGCCGGACGTTACCCGCTACACGCTTCAGCTGCTGGCGCTTCGCCATATCAAGCACGGCTCAACGGTCTCTACCGACGAACACAAGGGCTACCATTTACTCACGAGGGCCGGCTACACGCATCACACGGTCAAGCACAGCGCGAAAGAGTACGCTCGCCGCCTGCCGGATGGCGATCTCGCCAGCGTCAACGAGGTCGAAAGTTTCTGGCGAGTATTCAAGAACTCGATCCGATCGACGCACATCCACGTGTCGAGCAAGTATATGAACCGCTACCTTGGCGAGTTCACTTTCCGCTCGAACCATCGCGAGATGAAGAACGGGATGTTCGACCTGCTGGTTTCGGTTCTGTAGTCGCAGCATCCGACAACGCACGGTCCAACGCCTTGCGGTCTGCGGGCCCG
>JANNVF010000361.1:0-4291 GCA_031414315.1 Hyphomonadaceae bacterium
GTCCTTCACGCTCTTGGTCAGCGCGTCGGTTTCCTTCGCGAACGCGTGGAAGAGCTTGATCATGCCTTCGCAGTGGAGAGACTCGTCGCGCACCGACCAGCTCACGATCTGCCCCATGCCCTTCATCTTGTTGAAGCGCGGGAAGTTCATCAGCATCGCGAACGACGCAAAGAGCTGCAGGCCCTCGGTGAAGGCGCCGAACATCGCCACCGTGCGCAGGATGTCGGCTTCGGTCTCGACGCCGAACTGGCCCATGTAGTCGTGCTTGTTGCGCATTTCCTCGTAGTCGAGGAACGCCGCGAACTCGCTCTCCGGCATGCCGATGGTTTCAAGCAGCAGGGCGTACGCGGCGACGTGGATCGTCTCGATATTGGAAAACGCCGAGAGCATCATCTTGATCTCGGTCGGTTTGAACACGCGCGCGTAGCGCTCCATGTAGTTGTCGTTCACCTCGATGTCGGATTGGGTGAAGAAGCGGAAGATCTGCGTCAGCAGATTGCGCTCCTGGTCGTTGAGCTTGGAGGCCCAGTCCTTCACGTCCTCGCCGAGCGGGACTTCTTCCGGCATCCAGTGGATCTGCTGTTGGCGCTTCCAGAAATCGTACGCCCACGGATAGCGGAAGGGCTTGTAGGCGCGCGACGGCGTGAGAATGCCCGGAAGTGTGCCGCCTGTGGTGCCGTACGCCATGGTCGTCCTCTTGCAATTCGCACATATCGGCGTGTGCCCGATGGGGACCACTAGATATAGCGTCGGCTACTGAAAGGTTAAAGCGATCCCGTCAGCTAGAGGGCGGCGATTCTCGGATGGAAAAAAGGGGCGCGGCGGCGCTGGTCGGTGGACAGGCAGGCAAAAGGCCCACGACCGGGGTCGCGGGCCTTCCGGCCGAAACAAAGGGTGGAGACGGACGCCTAGCGGCGCATCGTGAAGGTGGCCCCGACGAAGTTTTCGTCGATCGTTTCCGGACCGTTGCTGACTTCGCGGTTGGTGAAGCCCACGGAGGCCTGCATGCCGTTGGCCTCCACGGTCATACCGATCTGGGCGTCGCCCACGATCACGCGGTCTTCCTGATAGCGGACGCCGCGCCGGGCGCCCGCAGCCATGGCTTCCGGTGTCCAGGTGAGAGCCGAACCATCGGTGGCCGCGAAGAAATACCACGACGGGCGGTCCCAGGTGGCCTGACGGCCATCGAACTTGCCGACCATGCCCTCCAGTCGCTGGCCGAGGCGGACTTCGCCCCCGACGCTGCGGATCTGGCTGCCTTCCGGACCGATAGAGACGCCGGCGCGAGGCGCGACCGCAAGGTCGACGTTCAGGCCGGTCGTCCGTGCGGGGGCCGACAGGGTGTATTCAAGGTTCACGGTGCGCGCCGCAGGGCCGAACTCGTGCGGACTGGTCAATCCGGTCTCGGTCTGTCCGTAGGACGGAAACGGATCCGGCCGCGCCTCTGGCGCGAGGGAGATTGTCGGGATGCTGAACCGGGTGGTGATCGTATAGCCGGGCTCGAAAACATCGGCGGGGCTAAAGCGCGAGATCCGGTCCTGCACGGAGTCTTGGCTGACGAGAGGATCCGTCTGGCCATCGACTGCTAGACGCAAAGCGGGGTTGGTTGGCTCGGACGGGGTAAGGCCCCCCGCGGTGGCGCTGGCTGTGACAGCGACCCCGAAACAAAGCGACCAGACCAGTGTGCGTCCCATATTCGCCTTCTTCATGACCAGATCGTGCGCCGACACAGTTAACGATTCGTTGCGCTCGATTGTTCCTGTCCGCTGTCAAGACTCAATGACGGTGACCCACCGTCGCAGAGCCTATGCAGGTTTGGCGCCCCTGTCAGGTGAAAGGTGCTTCAGGGCTGTGTTTTGGTTTCTGGCAAAAGCTCCCGCTGCATCAGGATCACATCGTGCCAGCGGCCGAACTTCCAGCCGACGTTCCAGAGCGTCCCGACGTGGCTGAAGCCGCATTTCGCGTGCAGGGCGATGGAGCCGGCGTTGTCGCTGCCGCCGATCACGGCGACGACCTGGCGGACGTCCAGCGGCAAAAGCTCTGTCAGAACAGTGGCGAGCAGGCGGAAGCCCACACCCTTCCGCTCCCAGCCCGGCGCCACGTAAACCGAGTCTTCAAAGCAGTGCGCGTAGCCGGCGCGATCGCGGTACTGCTGCGCATAGGCAAAGCCCGCGACGCGGGTGATGTCGTCCTGCGGGCTCGCGACCAGATACGGCCAGCCGTGGCCGACGACCTTCGACCAGCGCTCCTTCATCTCTTTAAGGCTCGGCGGCGCATGCTCCAGCGAGCCCGCGCCGGAGGTGACATGGTGCGCGTAGATCAGCGACACCTGCTGCATGTCCTGCTCGAAGCAGGGGCGAATCACCAGCTGCGGCTCAGGCATGGGCGTGCGCACACGGGCCGCGCGGCGCGCGTTCGACTTGCAGCGTGATGTGGGTGATGCCGAACGCGGCGCGGATGTCGTGCTCGGCCGCGTCGAGGAACGCATCGTCGGCGCCGCCCGGCAGGATGAGGTGCGCGGTGAGCGCCGGTTCGCGCGCGGTCATCGCCCAGACGTGGAGATCGTGCACTTCGGTGACGCCGGGCAGCGCGCCGAGCTTGTCGCGCACCGCGCCGATGTCGATGCCGGCGGGAGCGGCGTCCATCGCCAGATCGAGTGACTCGCGCAGCAGGCCCCACGATCCCCAGAGAATGACCGCGACGACGATGACGCTGGCGGCGGGGTCCACCCAGCGCCAGCCGGTGAACCAGATCAGGGCGCCGGCGAGGATCACGCCCGCCGACACTGCGGCGTCCGCCAGCAGGTGCAGGTAGGCGCCGCGGGCGTTGATGTCGTTCTTGCTGCTGCGGGCAAACAGGAGCGCCGTGCCGCCGTTCACCAGGATGCCAGCGGCGGCGGCGGCCATGACGATGCCGGGCGCGACCGCCTGCGGGTCGGCAAAGCGGCGCACCGCCTCCCAGCCGATGGCGCCGGAGGCGGTCACCAGGAGGAGCGCGTTGCCGAGGGCGGCGAGGACGCCGGCCTTGCCGTAGCCATATGTGCGCCGCGAACTGGATTTCCGGGTCGACAGCCACGCCGCGCCTCCGGCGAGGGCCAGGCCCAGCACGTCAGACAGGTTGTGGCCCGCGTCGGCCAGCAGCGCAGTGGAGTTCGCCGCGAAGCCCGCCGCAGTCTCCACCAGCACGAACAGGAAGTTGATCACCAGCGCCACACCGAACGGCCGGGCGTCGGCGTGACCGTGATCGTGCCCATCGTGGGGGCCGTGGTGATGATGCCCGTGACCGCCATGCATGCGCCCAGAGAGCGGCGCGCCGGGCGTGGGGTCAAGCGTCGGACCGCGATGCGGGTTGACAGGCGCATGAGGATTGTATTTAACGAGTACGTTATTTAACGAAGACGCGAAATATGGCGACCCTCGATCCTCTCAGCTCCACCCTGTCTGCCCTTGCCGATCCGACGCGGCGGGCGATCCTCGCGCGGCTCTCGAAAGGCGAGGCGACGGTGAACGACATCGCTGCGCCGTTCGCGATCAGCCTGCCGGCGGTGTCGCGGCACCTGAAGGTGCTGGAGAGCGCCGGCCTCATATCGCGTGGGCGCGAGGCGCAGTGGCGCCCGTGCCGGCTCGCGCCGGAACCGCTCCGCGAGGTGGCCGGTTGGCTCGAGACCTACCGCCAATTCTGGGATGGCAGCTTCGACAAGATGGACGCCTACCTCGCCGAAACCGCCCCCTCCAAAGCCAAGACCCCCAAAGCCAAGACCCAAGGAGAGACCGATGACGACAACGACTGAAGACCGACCCGTCGCCGACGACGAACTGCGCATCACGCGCACCTTCGATGCGCCGGTCGCGCGCGTGTTCGACGCCTGGGCCGACGCTGCCGCGCGCCGTCTCTGGTGGGGGCCTGCCTCGTTCACCTGCCTGTCGTTCGAGCACGACTTCCGTGAAGGCGGCGCGTGGAAAGCGCTCAACCGCCACGACAGCGGCAAGGAGTCCGGCGCCGGCGGCGTGTACCGCACCATCGAGCGCAACAGGCGCATCGTCTTCACGTTCGTCTGGGACAACCCGGAGAACGCGTTTCCCTCCGTCGTCACCGTCACGCTCGCCGAACAGGGCGGCAAGACTGTGCAGACGTTCCACCAGACAGGATTCCCCAGCGCCGATTCCCGCAACCAGCACGTCGGCGGCTGGACGATGTTCTTCGACACGCAGGCGCAATACCTTGAAGGAGCGTCGCAATGATCAAGGTCTTCGCATTCCAGAATGTGCCGCCGTTCGCGCAGGGTCTGGTG
>JANNVF010000362.1:0-1606 GCA_031414315.1 Hyphomonadaceae bacterium
AGAGGGGAACGCCACGATTTTTGAGCGTGACCCAGCGTGGGCGATCAGCGCTTCCACTTGCGCGCGCACGCTTGGGACTTCGGTGGCCCCCAGGTTCAAGAAGGCGCCGCGGCTCTCAGCGCGTTGGGTTGCCAGGATGCAGGCGTCGGCGACGTCATAGGCGCTCACCATCTGCACGCGATTGTGCCCCGAGCCGAGGAAGTAGACGTTCTTGCCGAGGCGCACCCAGTCGAACAGGAGCAGGAAGACCCCGCTCATCCGCGGCCCGAAGAGGCTCATGGGTCGCATGACGGTGAGATCCAGACCGGCCGCGAGCGCTTCCTGACAGATCGCCTCGCCCGCGATCTTGCTGCGGCCGTAAGCCCCCAGCGGCCGCTGCGGGTGATCTTCGCCGACCGGGTTGGTTTGCGGGATGCCGTAGATCCCCGAGCTGGAAATATGGACCACCTTGCGGACGCCGGCTGCCCGCGCCCCGGCCATGACGTTGCGCACAGCCGCCAGGTTCATGTCGAAGATTTCCTGCTCGGTCATGGCGGAGAATTGTGGCTTCATGCGTTGGCCGGCGGCCAGGTGGTAGACGACTTCGACGTCGCGACTGGCGCTTGCCACGGCGCTGGCTTCGCGCTTGTCCGCCTGCACGAATTCGTGGGGTGGGTGGGGGGGCGTCGGGGGCGGCGCCATGTCGAGCAGCCGGAGGGTGGCTCCCGTCGGGGCCAGTCGTTCGATCAAGCATTGGCCGAGCAGCCCGGAGGCGCCGGTGATGAGACTCTTGGTCACGAAACCCTCACGCGGTGGCCGTGGTCGCCCGCACCCGCCCGCGGAGAAAATCGCGGTGGATGGCGTCTTCGCCGAGATAGTTGGCGGTGATCGCGGCGAAGACGGTGTCGGGATGGATGAGCCGGATGCAGACCGGGTCGACGCAGCGGCTCTGTTTGAGATTGTAGTTGGTGAGACACGGGCTGCAGTAGAGGTCACGGTAAAAGACCAGGTTGCGTTCGCCGCGCGGGCCATAGTGCAGTGGCGCCGTCGGCCCGAACATCGATACGACGGGCGTGCCCACCAGGGCAGCCAGGTGCATGACCGAGGTATCGTTCGAGACGACGAAATGGCACTGCCCAAGGAAGGCGGCCAGCTGGTTGATGGTGAATCGATTGCAACCGTTGATGGCGGGACGACGCATGAGGGCTCGCGCCGATTCAATCACTTGCCGTTCGCCCTCGCCCTGGCCGGTAAAGACGATGGTGGCGCCGAATTCATCGGCTAGGCGATCCGCGAGCGCCGCGAAGTGTTCGGGCGGCCAGCGCTTGAGAGGGATCTGATAGAAGTTGTCGCCCATGCCCAAGTGCATCGCGACGAGCGGGAAGGGGCCGTCGGCCACGGCGGCCTCGCGTAAGATGGCCTCGCCGACGGCCCGATCGCTGTCGGTGACGGCGTAGGAGACCGCGGGGAGCGCGCCGCTGATGCCGAGCGGTTGCAGCAAGCGCGCAAAAATGGACGACATGTGGTCGCTGTCGGTGTAGACCACCCGCCGGGTGTACATGAAGCCGCGGCGCTGGCCGTCAGTGTTGAAGCCGATCCGCTCCCGGGCGCCCGACCAGAAGCCGAT
>JANNVF010000363.1:0-7253 GCA_031414315.1 Hyphomonadaceae bacterium
GCGGAGGAGGGGAGTAGCGCGCACGGACAATGAAGCGCGGCCGTACTCTCGCAGTCCCGCTTGATGACAACACGAAGCGCTGGTGGCGGCGCGTGCTGTTTGTGCTGCTCGCGCTCCTCACGCTCGATTTCGCGTTCCCGCCGCCGTTGCAGCGCGCCTACGTGGTCTCGCCCGTCGCGCTCGACAAGGACGGCGCGTGGCTGCGCGCGTTCACGACGCGGGACGGCAAGTGGCGCCTCGCCGCGCGGCTGAAGGAGATCGATCCCGAGTTCGTGCGTCGTCTGGTTGCCGTGGAGGACAAGCGCTTCTGGTTTCATCCCGGCGTCGATCCGCTGGCGCTCTCGCGCGCGACGCTGACGTGGGCGCGCTCGGGGCACATCACTTCCGGTGGGTCCACGCTGACGATGCAACTCGCACGTCTGATCGAGCCGCGCCCGCGCACCATCCCGTCGAAACTGATCGAGATCGTCCGCGCGATGCAGATCGAGCGGCGGTTGTCGAAGCGCCAGATCCTGTCGGCGTATCTTACCGTGGCGCCGTATGGCGGCAACCTCGAAGGCGTGCGGGCCGCCAGCCGCGGCTACTTCCAGCGCGACCCGCAGGGCCTCTCGGAATCCGATATGGCGCTGCTCATCGCGCTGCCGCAGGCCCCGGAAGCGCGCCGGCCGGACCGGCGACCGGAAGCGGCGCGCCGCGCCCGCGATCGCGTGCTGTCCAAGTTCGTCGCGCTCGGGTTGACCTCGCCGAAACTCGCGGCGGAGGGCCGCCAGGCGCCGATCCCCACGCGCACGCCATTCCCCGTCGTCGCCGACCGCATCGCCGATCGCTTGGCGCGCCAGCATCCGGGCGCGCGCGTCGTGCAGACAACGCTCGACGCTGGGTTGCAGCGCTCTCTGGAAACCCTGGTCGCGGCCGAACTGCAACTGCATGACGCCGACACCAGTGCCGCGATCATCGTCGTCGAAGTGGAAGGCCGACAGGTGCGCGCGGCGGTGAGCGGCGCCGAACAGGCGCGCGCCGGAGCGTTCCTCGACATGACGCGCGCGGTGCGCTCGCCGGGTTCGGCGCTGAAGCCGTTCATCTATGGTCTCGCGCTCGATGATGGCATCGCCGCGCCGGAAACGCTGATCGACGATGCGCCGCGTCGCTTCGGCGGCTACTTGCCGGAGAACTTCGATCGCCGCTTTCACGGCGAAGTGCGGATGTTCGAAGCGTTGCAGCACTCGCTCAACTTGCCCGCGGTGGCGATGCTGCAGAAGGTCGGGCCGGCGCGCTTCGAGGCGGCGCTTGCATCGGCTGGCGCGCGCCCGCGCTTTCCGCGCCGCAATCGCACCGAGCCCGGTCTCGCGCTCGCGCTCGGCGGCGTCGGCCTCACGCTGGAGGAGGTCACGACGCTCTACGCCGCGCTCGGCGATGGCGGCGTCGCGCGGCCGCTGCAGTATGAAGCGACGCCGCGCTGGCGCTCGAGCCGGCTGATGAAACCGGAGAGCGCCGCGAAAATTCTCGGCATTCTCGCGCGCACGCCCACGCCGCAGGGCCGCGCGCCGTCGGCGCTGATCGAAGGCGCGCCGCAGATCGCGTTCAAGACCGGCACATCGTACGGCTTCCGCGACGCCTGGGCGTTCGGCGTCGGCGCGGGCTACGCAGTCGGCGTGTGGGTCGGTCGCCCCGATGGCGCGCCACGGCCCGGCGCCACCGGACGCGCGGAGTCGCTGCCGCTGCTGTTTTCCGTGTTCGACCGGCTGAAGCCGAATGGCGCGCCGATGATGACCGCCACGGACTCAAACGCACGCGCGGCGCCCGGTCAGCGCCGGCTGGACCAGGGTGACGCCAATGGCCCCGACATCCTGTTTCCGCCGAACAACGCCGAAGTGCTGATCACCGAGTATGGCGCCGCAAGCCGTGGCGTCGCGCTGGCTGCGCGGGGCGGCGCTGCGCCCCTCGTCTGGTACGCGGAAGGCGTGCGCGTCGATGAGGAAGCCACGAGCGGACGCCCGATCTGGCGGCCGACGACGCCGGGCTTTCACGAAGTGATCGTCGTCGACGCCGAGGGCCGCCGTGCGCGCTCGCGCGTGCGGGTCAGGGAATAGGCCGCGAGAGATCGAACGCGACGCGGAAATGCCTATCCGCGCGGTTGAGTTCGTAGGCGAACGTCTGGCCCGGCATGATCTCCACCGACCAAACGTTGGTGAGCGAGCGTGGCAGGTTCTGCCGCGCGAACAGCGCTCTCGAAAATTCATCGACCGGAAAGTCCTGACGCGTCGCCGTGCCGGCAGCCGCAGTGTCACCGCCATACTGTGTCAACACATCCGCCGTGCCGTCGGGGTGGCGGTGATCGTGCTTGAGGCGCAGGCCGCCGCTGATGGTGCGGGTCATCACCCACGTGCGCGAGCGGTCCTCGCCCACCGCAAACGGGATGCGCACCGTATCGGGCTCGGCGCAGTCCACCACGCCCATGACCAGAGGCTTGCCCGCGAACGCCGCGTCGGCGGCTTCGTTGGTGACCAGCCGGCCTTCAAACGACTTGCCGCACAGGGTGCGCAGGTTTGCGAAATAGGCGTTGGCTGCGGTGGGCGCCGGCGTGGTGGCGCAGGCGGCGAGGAGGGCAGCGGCGGCGAAGAGGATGGTCAGGGATTTCCACATGCCGGTCTGATACCCGCACCGACGCTCCCGCGCAGAAAACTTTCCGTCATTCGCCTCGCGTGCGGCCGTCGCCTTCCTCCGCGAGCACGATGACCGGGTTCTCCGGCGCAAGGCGCTCGAACAGGCCGACGAATGGGTTGGCCTGTGGTTCCGTCGGTCGCAGGGGCGCCGCAGAGCGCTGGGCGATCTCGTCGCGCTCCACCTGCGCGACCGGCGCGGTGCGTCCGGGGGAGGCCACTGGGCGCCAGTAGGAGAGCAGCACCGCGTAGCCGCCCTCGCGCTCCTCGATCTTTGCCAGCCCGCTCTCTACGGCCTCGCGATACGCGGCGCGGGCGCGGCCCAGCGTGCGATAGAGGCGCGGTAGCGCTTCCGCCACGAGTTCCGCCGGTCCGCCGAGAATGGCGCGCGCGTCGTCGGGCGTCCGTGCGGCGCCCATCGGCTTGCGCGCGGCGGTCTTCACCGAGCGGGCCACCGGCGCGGGCGGTGCGATACGCCAATAGCGCAGGATCACGCGCCAGGCGTCGTCGCGCCAGATGAGTTCATGGCGGCCATCGCCGTACAGATCGGGGACGGCGGCTTCAGCCTCGGGGATCGTGGCATAGGCGCCGGGCAGTTCCTCGGCCGCCAGGAACACCAGGCCACCTGCCTGTGTTTCGGCGGCGAGCGCTGTCCGCGCCACAGGGGCGTCGGGGGCGCTCGCGGCGGCGGCGGAACTGGCGATGGGGTAGGCCGTCATGTCGGTGACGCTAATCCAAAATAGTTGCTCGTGCGCGCGGGCGCCCTTTTTCGGCGCCCTCGCCCGGTCTATTGAAGACATTAACGAATTTCGGGGAGCGACGCATGCCCAGCACCAATCAGGCACGGACCCGCCCGCAGCCGCGCCGTCGCGCCGCATTCTTCGCGCTGGCGCTGGCGCCGATCATCGCGCTGGCGGCCTGTGACCAGATGGGAACCATTCTGGAAAAGGCGGGTGTCACTACCGGCGTGGGCCCGACTGCCTTGAAAGATGTGGCGCCGGACGCGCGCTCGATCGGTGGCGCGGCGATCATGGCGGCGTCCGCCATGGACCAGATGCTGGTGGTGGAGCCGGTGAAGTTCGTGCCCGGTGAAATTCTCGTCGGCGCCAAGGTGGACGACGAGCTTGCGGGCGCGGCTGCAGCACTCGGGATGTCGCTCACGTCCCGCCTCACCAACGAAGGCGCTCCGCAGACACTCGATGCGCGGGTGGAAGCCAAAGCCATCGAGGAGGCGGTGGAGGAAGCGACGCGGGACGCGCGCACGGTGCTGACGCGTCTGAAGGTCCAGGGCGACATCGAGGTCAGCCCATCGGGCATGGTGAAGATCGACCTTACACCCGAGAACACGGCGAGCCCCACGGGCCTGTCGAACATGGCGCAAGTCGTGCAACCCGAGGGGCTGCCTGCGGTCATAGCGCCCGAAGGCGCCCAGCCATCGGTGACGGGTGCGCCGGACGAACCGGACGCGGTCGCCGAGACCGGACAGAAGTGCCCGCGTGGCGTGACAACCGCGCAGCTTGAAGCGGATCTCACGCTGAAGACGGTCTGCGCGATGGAGCGCCTGCAGGCGTCGCGGCAGTTTGACTATGTGGAGAAGAACTACGTCATCGACGTGGGCTTCGATCGCCTGCCGTTCTTCGGGCGCAAGACGGCGCCGAAGACGACGACACCAACGACCGGCGCGCCCGCGACACCCGGC
This sequence comes from Hyphomonadaceae bacterium, assembly GCA_031414315.1. GTDB lineage: Bacteria > Pseudomonadota > Alphaproteobacteria > Caulobacterales > Aquidulcibacteraceae > VFBF01. Next base: position 4,360 of record JANNVF010000363.1, read on the forward strand.
GCAGAAGTCGCCGCGACAGGCGATCTGCCGAACGATCCGCTCCTGCCGCTGCAATGGGACATGCGCGGTCGCGGCACGGGCGCGGGTCAATCGCCGGGCGGTTCGGGCTTCGAGACGTTCTGGACGTCGGCGCGGCAGGTCGGGCGGCGTGCGGTGCACGTGGCGGTGATCGACACCGGCGTTGATCTCACGCACCCCGACATGCGCGGCAGTCCCAATCTCTCGCGGGGCATCGATCTCGTCGTCGACTACGACCGCGCCGGCGATGGCAACGGCATCGACCGCGACGCCAACGATCCGGGCGACGCGTGCGGCGCCGGCAAGGAGAACTCCTTCCACGGCACCCACGTGGCCGGCACCGTCGGCGCGGCGGTCACGAACGATCGTCGCGGCGTGGCGGGCGGCGCGTGGAACGTCACCGTGATTCCGGTGCGTGCGATCGGTCGCTGCGGCGGTGAACTGGAAGACATCGTCAACGCGATCCGCTGGTCGGCGGGGCTGTTTCCGGCGGTTTCCGAAACCGGCGAACAGATCGTCAATGCGACGCCGGCCGACATCATCAACATGAGTCTTTCGGTGGGCATCCCGTGTCCGGCGTCGATGCAGGCAGCGATCGATGCGGCGGTGGCGCGTGGCTCGGTGATCGTCGTCGCGGCAGGCAACAAGGCCAACCCGGTGGCGCAGTATGCGCCGGCGAACTGCAGCAACGTGATTGTGGTGTCGGCCAACGACGCGCGCGGCGCCATGTCGTTTTATTCCAACTACGGGCCCGAGGTCGACGTGATGGCGCCGGGCGGCGACCTGTTCAACGACACCGACGGTGACGGCCGCCCCGACGGCGTTCTGTCCACCCGCACGACGACGAAGGACTGCTACGATCCCGAGACGCGCCAGCCGGCAACCACCTGCTATTACGGCTATCTGCAGGGCACATCGATGGCCGCGCCGCACGTGGCGGCCGGGCTCGCGCTGCTGCAGTCGCAGTTCAACGTGCGGGGCCGGGCGCTCGAAACCTTGCTGCTGACGCGCGCAGTGTCGCCGATCGACGGGGCGGTGCAGTGTTCGGTGGCGTGCGAGAAGCCCAACGCCACGCCCGTGGCCGGTCAGCCCGGCAAGTGTTCGCGGGCCTGTGGTCGGGGCATGCTCGACATGGCGCGCGCCGCGCCGGCGGTGACGCCGGCAACCGCGCCGCCGGCCGGCGGGCGGTGACGCGCCAGCAACGCGAGCAGGCTTGCGCGAGGAGTGACAGCGATGGATGACAATCGGGTGCGAAACCTGGGTCTCATCGGCGGTGGCGGCGCGCTCGCCATCGCGCTTGGCGTGGCGGCGCTCGGCGGGCCGGGCAAGGACGCGGTAGAGAAGCCTGCGTCGGTGACGAGCACGACTGTCGAGGCGGCGGCGTCGGTCGGCGCCGTGGCGCCAATTCCGCAGCCCACGGTAGACACGGCGATGGCGGACGGACCGCCGCAACGTCCTGTCTCGATCCCGCAAAATCCCACGACACCGGTCACCAGGGACGCCGCGCCGATCAATCCGAACCTCGAGTTCATCGTGCGCTTCGATGACCGCCATCCGTTGAGCCGCGCGCAGGCGCTGTATCTGCAAGGCAAGCGCGACGATGCGGAGGCCTCCGCGCGGGAGACGCTGGCGCGGCGCGCGGAGTTTTCCGGCCTCTGCTTCCAGCGCTTCACCTTCGGCGCCGAAGTGGTGCTCGCCCATTGCGCCCGAGTGCCGCGCGCGCAGGTGAAGCGCACCTCCGATCGCTGGATGCGCAAGCTGAAGGCGATGTCCGGCGTGCAATACGTCGATCCGAACGTCATCGTGTCGCCGGAGGGCGGTACGCGCTGAGGCGCGCTGTTCAAATTCAAACACTATGGGGACGGCATTGGCCATCGAACACACGGTGCGCTCGGCGGACGGGCTCGGGCTCTTCGTGCGCGAGTATCCGGCGGAGACGCCGGCGCAGGGGCATGTGGATCTCGGCGCCCCGGTGCTGTGCCTGCATGGCCTCACGCGCAATTCGCGCGACTTTGAAATCGTCGCGCCCCGCATCGCGGCGCTGGGGCGCCGGGTCATTGCCATGGACGTGCGCGGGCGCGGGCGCTCGGACTGGGACGCCGAGGCCACGCGCTATCAGCCGCTGACCTACGCTCAGGATGCGGTGCGTGTGCTCGACCAGCTGGGCGTGTCGCGCGCGGTGTGGCTTGGCACCTCGATGGGCGGGTTGATCTCGATGGTGGCGGCGGCGACCGCGCCGGCCCGCGTCGCCGGCGTGATCCTCAACGACATCGGCCCCGTGCTTGATCCGCGCGGCATCGCGCGCATCGCGGGGTACGTCGGCAATGTGGCGCCGCATGCGTCGTGGGACGCGGCGGCCGCGGCCGTGAAGGCGGTGAACGGCGCGGCGTTTCCGGGCGCCGACGATGCATTCTGGCTGACCGTGGCGCGCCGCACGTTCCGCTCGCGTCCCGACGGCCGGCTTGAACTCGACTACGATCCCGCGATCGCCGCGACCATCAACCCGAACGCGCCGCCGGCCGATCTCATGCCGCTGTTCGACGCGCTGATCGCGATCCCGCTGCTCGTGCTGCGCGGCAGTCTCAGCGATATCCTGTCGCGCGACGGCGTTGCGGCGATGGCGGCGCGCAAGCCCGATCTGCATGCCGCCGAAGTCCCCGGCGTCGGTCACGCGCCGACACTGGAGGAGCCGAGCGCCTGGCTGCCGATTGTGGATTTCCTCGCGCGCGCGGGGTGAGGGCGCGCCGAGGCGCCCGCGGAATCGCGGTGATGTTCGCCCCGTAGCGCCGGATTCCAGCCGGCAGCGGGACCCATGTTCGCAAGATTTAGGCTGCTGCCGGCGGTCAGCCGGCGCTACGGGGGCGCGCTACGAGGTG
>JANNVF010000364.1:0-2755 GCA_031414315.1 Hyphomonadaceae bacterium
CCCCCCCCCGGGGGGGGGGGGGTTGGGGGGGGGGGCCCCCCGGCCGCTCGACCGGGCGCGCTCCGCTTCAAGTCAAACAGGTTTGGATGCGCGCAAGTGCGCCGGCGTTCGCACGAGCGTGCCCCCCCCCCACCCCCAACCCCTCCCCGCGAGGGGGAGGGGAGTCCGTTCGGAGCGCTTCATCGTGATGCGCATCGCGTTCATGGGATCGCCGGACTTCGCTGTCCCCGCGCTGGCCGTGTTGCTCGCGGGGGGACACGACGTTGCGTGCGTCTATGCGCAGCCGCAACGGCCGGCCGGGCGCGGACAGGCGTTGCGTAAGACAGCAGTGCACGCGTTCGCGGAAAGTCGCGGCATCGAGATGCGTACGCCGAAGAGCTTGAAGAAGGCGCCGGAGCAGGAGGCGTTCGTGACGCTCAACCTCGATCTCGCGGTCGTCGTCGCCTACGGGCTCATCCTGCCGAAAGCCATTCTCGATGCGCCGAAGCACGGCTGCATCAACCTGCACGGCTCGCTGCTGCCCCGCTGGCGGGGCGCAGCACCCATCCAGCGCGCGATCATGGCGGGCGACGCGGTAACGGGCGTGCAGGCGATGCGCATGGAGGAGGGGCTCGACACCGGCGCCGTGATCCTCAGCGCCACTGTGCCCATCGAAGCCGACGACACCGCGCAGACGCTGCATGACCGCATGGCGCAGGTCGGCGCGCCGTTGCTGGCCGACGCCGTCGCGCAGATCGCAGATGGGAACGCGACCGAAACACCGCAAGCCGAGATCGGCGTCACCTACGCATCGAAGATCGATCCCGCCGAGGCGCGGATCGATTGGACGAAGTCCGCGCGCGCTATCGACTGGCACATCCGTGGCCTTTCGCCGTTTCCTGGCGCGTGGTTCGAACTGCCGGGCGAGGCGGGGCCGGTGCGCGTGAAGGCGCTGCTCTCGCGCGTCGGCGTCGGTGAAGGACGCCCCGGCGCATTGCTCGACGACTCGCTGCTCGTCGCGTGCGGCTCAGGCGCGGTGCGATTGCTCCGCGTGCAGCGCGAGGGCCGACAGGCGATGGACGCGGCGGAGTTTCTGCGCGGGTCAGGCGTGCCAGCCGGACGGGTGCTGACGTGAATATCCGGCCCGTGCTCGCCGCCGATCATGGCCAGATCGACGCGATCGTGCGCGCAGCGTTTCTTGCGGAATTCGGACGTTCCGACGAACCCGAACTCGTCGCGAGCTTGCGCGCGCAAGGCGAAGTCGTGCTCGAACTCGTCGCGGTCGAGGACCGCGCCATCGTCGGGCACATCCTTTTTTCGCGCGCGCATGTGTCCGGTGACGGCAAGCGCTTTCCGGTGGTGCAGCTCGCACCCGTTTGCGCGGCGCCAGAGATGCAGAAGCGCGGCGTCGGGTCGGCGCTGATCCGGCAAGGGCTGGAACTGATGACCGCGCTCGGCGAAACGCACGTCTTCCTGCTGGGTCATCCGGACTACTATCCGCGCTTCGGGTTTTCCGCGACGGCGGCGCAAGCGTTCCAGTCGCCGTGGCCCGGCCCGCATTTCATGCTGAACCGCATCGGCGCCGGCGGCCCCGCGCACGGCAAGCTCCGCGTCTCAAGCGCGTTCGGCTGATGCCGCGCTACAAACTCACGCTCGAATACGACGGCGGCCCGTTTCATGGCTGGCAGCGGTTGGCCGGCCATCCAACGGTGCAGGGCGCGATCGAGGACGCGGTCGAGAAACTCTGCGGCGTCCGCAACGAAGTGACCGGCGCAGGGCGCACGGATTCCGGCGTCCACGCCATCGCGCAGATCGCCCACGTCGATCTGCCGGAGCCGTACGGCGATCACGTCGTGCGCAACGCGCTCAATGCGCACCTGCGGCCGCACCCGATTGCCGTGTTGAGCGCGGAAGAATGCGCGCCGACGTTTCACGCGCGGTTCGACGCGACCGCGCGCGCCTATGTCTATCGCATCATCAACCGGCGTGGCGATCTCGCGCTGGAGCGGGGCCGCGCGTTCTGGATCAGTCGCGCAGTCGACGAGGGCGCGATGCATCTCGCGGCGCAACGTCTGCTCGGCAAACACGACTTCACCACGTTCCGCGACAGTCTCTGCCAGGCCAACAGCCCGATCCGCACGCTCGATCTGGCGACAGTCGAACGCGCGGGCGAAACCGTCACGCTGAAATTCGAGGCGCGCTCGTTCCTGCACCGGCAGGTGCGTTCGATGGTGGGCACGCTGGTGCAGGTCGGCATCGGCAAGATGAGCGCCGACGACGTGTCCGACGCGCTGGCGGCGGTTGATCGTGCGCGTTGCGGGCCGGTGGCGCCGGCGGAGGGGCTTTACCTCAACCGGGTCGACTATGCTTCGGGCGGCGGCGCGAAATAGCGTTTCAGCACCGCTTCATACACCCGCGCCAGATCGCGCACGTCGTCCACCCGCACCCGCTCATCGACCATGTGGGCGGTGGCGTTCTGCAAGCCAAGTTCGGCGACCGGGCAATAGTCCTTGATGAAGCGTGCGTCCGACGTGCCGCCTGTCGTGGACAGGATCGGTGTGCGACCCGTCGCGTCGGCGATCGCCGCCGAGAGCAGCGCAGTGAACGGGCCGGGCGTCGTGTAGAACGGCTCGCCCGACACCCGCGCGTCGATCGTGACCGTCGCGCCCCGCGCATATCGCGCCGCACGCTCGCGGCACTCCTCGATCCATGCCAGCAACTCGGCGCCGGTGTGATGGGTATTGAAACGGATGTTGAACTTCGCCGTGGCGCGGGC
>JANNVF010000365.1:0-1833 GCA_031414315.1 Hyphomonadaceae bacterium
GCCGATCTCGTCAACCAAGCACTGACGCGCGCGTATGTCGGTTTGTCTAAGGCGGGCATGTTCGAGGACTTCATCACGTCGATGCGTCTCTCGAAGGACAAGCGGGAGATCGCCGAACTCGGGCTTGAGATCGACACCGGCCTTTCCGCTATGGGAAGCGACGCGCGCGAGACCGCGTTCATTCACGGCGCCGGCTGGTCACGCTGGATCGCCGATCGCGCCATGACGCTCGGCCATCTCAAGCCGATCACGCAAGGGCTCCGCGCGATGTGGACCCTCGGCAATCTGCATCAACTCGCGCGCCAGTCAAAGACGGCATGGGCGGATCTCGACGCCACGTATCGCGGCACGCTGGAACGCTACGACATAGACGAGGGCGCATGGGAGTATATCCAAGCGACGCCGCTGACCCACACGTCGGCGGGAACGCAAGTGCTGCGGCTGGCGGACATCGCGAACACTGACATCTTCACGCCCGGCACGAACGCCGCGCCGCTGCAAGGCCCGGCCTATGGCGAGCGGGTATCGCCGCGACCGGGACTCAATCGCGGGCAGGAGATCGCACTTCGCCTTCAACGCATGATCGTCGAGGAAGGCGAGTATGCGACGATCTCCGGCACGATCAAGTCGCGCCGCGTCGGTCGCGTTGGTGTGAGGCCCGGCACAGGCCCCGGCCTTCTGGCGGGCTCATGGGCGAAGCTGAAAACGTATCCGATCTCTCACTTCCAACACCACGGCTACCGCGCCGCGAACATCTTTCACGCCAACGGTGGCGGCATCCGTGGCACGGCCCAGGCGAGCGCCTACTATCTCGCCGGCTGCCTGTTCCCGTCGGTCATCATGGTCGCTATGGGCGCGATTGCCGTCGACATGGCGGCCGGCAAAGATCCGCCGGACGTCACCGATCCGGACTTCTGGAATCGGATGACGTTCAAGGCGTTGTCCCTCGGGTGGGCCACCGATCTCGCGCAAGGGTTGCTGACGCCGGACGATGGCTTCGACAAGTTCGACACGGGCGGGCCGATTATCGGTCTAACGGCTGACACTGCGGCGCTCGGCAAGGAGGCGATCCGTGGCGTCATGGGCGAAGAGAAGGCCAAGCCGGGCCGCGCTGCCGTGCGCCTTGGTCGCCGCCTCACGCCGTCGACGTACTACTCCAAGCTCGCCACGGACCGGCTGATTTGGGACAACATTCAGAAGATCGTTGACCCTGAAGCGGAGGCGTCCTTCGACGGCGCTCAAGGTCGCCTGCAATCGCAACGCGGGCAGGAGTATTGGTGGGCGCCGGGTGAGGCTACGCCGGAACGCGCCCCCGATCTTGGTGCGTTGGACGTCGCCCCCTTCAACGCGGATGGTGACGGTCCTATCAACGCGGCGCCGAACTAGGCATGGATCATGTTGTCGAATGGATTCTCGGGGTCATTCTCAGTGCGGTATCCGCATTGATGACGCTGCTCTATGCGTCGCACGATCGGCTTCGTGAGAAGCAGGCCGCGTTTGAAACGAACGTCGCCGCCCGCATGGTGCATCGCGAGGATCTTCTGCGGATCGAGGCCAGCATCGCAGCCAACCGGGAGAACGTCGACGCCAAGCTCGACAAGATTCTTGCTGAGGCCGAGAAAGCTTTGTTCAAGAAAGGCGGTAAGGACAAAGACCGCGAAAACAAGAAAGAGGCCGTCGTAAAGTTGCTCAAGTTCATCAAGGAGCTTGAGAAAGCCTTCAAAGGCGAGAAGGACGAAGACCGCGACGAGGACGATGATAAAGACCACGAGAAACATGCGGATAAGAAGGAGGACAAACCCGCTAAGCGCTTCGTCAGCGAGGAAGCCTTCA
>JANNVF010000366.1:0-4251 GCA_031414315.1 Hyphomonadaceae bacterium
CGGCGGTGATGCCGTCTTCCTTGAGGTTCACGCCATCGGTCTCGTAGATCGCAGCCACCGAGAAGACACCCGCGCCCGCCGTGAGGATCGTGCCCGATGGCGCGTCTTCGGAGACGAGATACACGACGCCCGGTGTCACCAGATCCGGCTGCAGCAGGTTGAGCAGTTCTTCCGGAATACCGATGCCCGCCGTCATGCGCGTCGCGGCTACCGGCGAGATCGCGTTGACCTTGATGTTGTTCTTCATGCCCTCGATCTTCATCGTGTTCATGAAGCCGACGAGCGAGAGTTTCGCCGCGCCATAGTTGGCCTGGCCGAAATTGCCGTAGAGCCCGGTCGATGACGTCGTCACGATGATGCGCCCGTAATTCTGCGTCTTCATGATCTCCCATGCGGCCTTCACCGGCTTCACGGTGCCCATGAGGTGCACGGCCATCACCGCGTCGAAGTCGGCGATCTCCATCTTGGAGAACGACTTGTCGCGCAGGATGCCGGCGTTGCAGATCAGGATGTCGATCCGGCCCCACTGGTCCATCGTCTGCTTGATGAGGCCCGCGACGCCCGCCTCGTCGGTGACCGATGCGCCGTTGGCGATCGCCTCGCCGCCGAACGCCTTGATCTCGGCGACGACCTTCTGCGCGGCCTCCGATGAGCCGCCGGAGCCGTCCATCGCCCCGCCCAGATCGTTGATCACGACCTTCGCGCCGCGCCGGGCCAGCTCCAGCGCATGGCAGCGGCCAAGTCCGCCGCCCGCGCCGGTCACGATGGCTACCTTGCCGTCAAAGCGAATGTCGCTCATCGAAAATGCTCCGTTGGAATGCAGGGGAGAGCGTGAACCACGGGGGGAGAGAAGCGGTCAAGGCGCCGCCGGGCCGCAGGCGCCACCCGCGCCCCGCGAGGGGGAGAGGGACAGATTGCCCGCGTCCCCGCGCCCCGCTAGCGTCGCGACGCTGCGGGAGGCCCGGACCCTTTGAGCTACGACATCGAAAATGCCCGCCCATTGCTGGCGGTGGCGCTGATCCTCGCCGTATGCTGGATCATGTCGGAGGATCGCAGGCGCTTCCCCTGGCTGATGATGGTCGGGGCGCTCGCGGTGCAAGCGGCGCTCGTGCTGCTGCTGTTTGCCATCCCCAACTCGCAGAGCGTGCTGAACGGCGTGAATGGCGCGGTCGATGGCCTCGCCAGCGCCACCAACAGGGGCACGCAGTTCGTGTTCTCCTACCTCGGCGGCGGCGATGCGCCCTACGCCAAGACCAACCCCGGCGCGCCACCGCCGTTCATCTTCGGCTTCCAGGTGCTGCCGTTGATCCTCGTCATCTCGGCTTTGTCGGCGTTGCTGTGGCACTGGGGCATTCTGAAAGTGATCATCCGCGCGTTCGGCTTCGTGTTCGAGAAGACGATGGGGCTGGGCGGCGCGTCCGCCACCGCAACAGCGGCGAACATCTTCATGGGCATGGTGGAAAGCCCGATCGTCATCAAGGCCTACCTCGACAAGCTCACCCGCTCGGAACTGTTCCTGATGATGGTGGTCGGCCTCGCCACCGTCGCCGGCTCCACCATGGTGGCGTACGCGGCGATCCTTGCGCCGACACTGCCGAACGCGGCGGGCCACGTGCTGGTGGCATCGATCATCTCGGCGCCGGCGGGCATCCTGCTCGCGCGCATCATGATCCCTGAGAAGAAGGGCGCCGTCGGCGAAGGCGTCGACTACGCGTCGGCGTTGAAATACGACAGCTCGATGGACGCCATCACCAAGGGCGTGCAGGACGGCTTCATGGTCATCGTCAACGTGGCCGCAATGCTCATCGTGTTCGTGGCGTTCGTGTGGATCGTGAACGGCATTCTGCCGGTGGTGCTGTCGCCGGTGGCGTTCGTGCTCAACCCGATGCTGCCTGACAGTCTTGATCTCTACCCCGAGCGCGCCACGCTGCAGCTGATCTTCGGATTCGTGTTCGCGCCGCTGGCGTGGGTCATCGGCATTCCATGGAGCGAGGCGCAGGTGGCGGGCAGCCTGCTCGGCGTGAAACTCTTCCTCACCGAATTCATTGCGTTCATCGAACTGGGCGCAATCCCGGACGGCCTGCTGTCGGAGCGGTCGCGGATGATCATGACGTATGCGCTGTGCGGCTTTGCCAACGTGGCGTCGATCGGGATCATGGTCGGCGGCATGACGACGCTGATGCCCGGTCGGCGCCCGGAAATCCTCGCGCTGGCGTGGAAGTCGCTGGCGCCGGGGTTTCTGGCGACGTGTCTGGCGGCGGCGGTCGTGGCGACGCTGCCGCGTGGTATGTTCGGGTAGCATTGGAGCGCGGGCGCCCTCGCCCGCGTACGGTTTCGAAGAGCGAGGCATGGGCGAGGCGCCCATGCTCCAGGGACAAGGATCATGAAGCTCTACAGCGCGCCGTATGCGCCCAACCCGCGCCGGGTCACCATGTTCATGGCCGAGAAGGGCATCACCGACATCGAGGTGGTGCAGCTCAACCTGCCGACCGGCGAACATCGCACGCCGGAGTTTCGTGGCAAAAGCCCGCTGTCGCAGATTCCGACGCTGGAGCTGGACGACGGCCGTTGCCTCACCGAGAGCCGCGCCATCTGCACGTATCTGGAAAGCCTCTATCCCGAGCCGAACCTGATGGGCGTCGATGGCTTCGAACGCGCCGAGATCGAGATGTGGGATCGCCGTGTCGAACTGATGGTGTCGATGCCGATGATGCTGTGGGTGCGTCACGGCAATCCGGTGCTGGCGGCGGTGGAGAAAAACCAGAACCCGGCGATCGCGTCGTCCAACGAAGAGACGGCGATGAAGATGGTGCGCTGGTTCGACAAGCAGCTGGAAGATCGCCCGTTCATGGCCGGCGACCGCCTCACCAACGCCGACCTCACCGCGCTGGCCGGCATCGACTTCGCCAAGATGAACAAGTGGCGTCCCGACGACAGCACGCCGCATCTGAAGCGCTGGCGCGAGATGATGGGCGAGCGCCCGGCGGGAAAGGTCGCGGCGTAGTGTTCGCGTCCGACAACACCGCGCCCGCGCACCCGGCGATCTTCGCGGCGCTCGCAGCGGTGAACGCGGGCGTTGCGCCGAGTTATGGCGCCGATGACTGGACCGCGCGTGCGGAAGCGCTGCTGCGCGAGGTGTTCGAGACCGATTGCGCGGTGCTGCTCGTGCCCACCGGCACGGCGGCGAACGCGATTTCGCTGGCGGCGCTGACGCCGCCCTGGGGCGCCGTGTTCTGCCACACCCTCGCGCACATCGCGCAGGACGAGGCGGGCGCGCCGGAGTTCTACACCGGCGGCGCCAAGCTGCTGTTGCTCGACGGCCCCAGCAGCAAGCTCGAACCCGCCACGCTCGATGCGGAGGCCGCGAAGTATGCGCGAGCGCGCGTGCACGGGGCGCAGCCGTTCGTGGTGTCGATCAGCCAGTGCACGGAGAGCGGCGCGGTGTACGCTCCAGCGGAGATCGCGGCGCTGTCCGAGGTCTGCCGCAGGCGCGGGTTCAAGCTGCACATGGACGGCGCGCGCTTCGCCAACGCGATGGTCGCAACTGGCGCCACCGCCGCCGAACTTTCATGGAAAGCCGGTGTCGACATCCTCTCCTTCGGCGCCACCAAGAACGGCGCGCTCGGCGCCGAGGCGATCGTCTGTTTCGACAAGGCGGCGGCCGTGTCGCTGCTGCACCTCCGCAAGCGGGCGGGGCATCTCTTTTCCAAGCACCGCTACCTCGCCGCGCAAATGGTGGGTATCTGGAAAACGGCCTGTGGCTCGATCTCGCGAAGCATTCCAACGCGATGGCGACAGCGCTGACTGAAGCGTTGCGCGACGCCGGCGCTGAAATCATCCATTCCGTCGACGCCAACATGATCTTCGCGCGCCTCACGCCCTCGCAAACCAAGGCGCTCCGCGATGCCGGCGCAGCGTTTCATCCATCGATGCCGGATGGGGAAGGCGCCTGTCGGCTGGTGACGTCGTGGGCGACGACGGTGGAAGAAATCGAAGCCATGAAGCGCGCGCTGAAGGTCTAGCCTCGCTCCTACTTCACGGACCAGCCGCGCCACGCCTGTGTCAGCCCGTACGCCACCGCGATCGCTGCCACCAGCGCGAGATCGACACGCGACGCCAGCACCGACTCCGGCGTTTCCGCGATGAAGTGCGCGGAAATCACCATCGCGAGCTTGTGCAGGAACGCGATTTCCCAGATCCCCGGCGAACGCCGTGGGCGCAGCGCCATCAGCGCGAACATTCCCGCAAACG
>JANNVF010000367.1:0-2708 GCA_031414315.1 Hyphomonadaceae bacterium
CAGATCGCGTTCGAGGCCGATGGCCCGAGCACCAACGTCACGATGACGTATGCGGTGGGCGGCTATTCGCCGAACGGCCTTGGGCCGATCGCCCCGCTGGTGGATGGCGTGCTCGGCCAGCAGATGCTGCGCTACCGGGAATTCGCGGGGAAACGGCGGTGACATCGACAGCAGCGCAGGCGATCGCCGACGCGGCGTCCGCGCTCGGGGCCAGCTGGATCGATCCTCCGGTGTTGCAGCCGTCGGGATTGTATCTCGAACTTGCGGGCGAGGATCTGCGCGCGCGCGCCTACATGCTCGCCGGCGACGATGAGGATGCGTTCTGTCTGCGCCCCGACATGACCGCGCCGGCCGTGCGCATGGCGCTCGCGACCAGCGACTGGAGCCAGCCGTTCGGCGTCGCCTACGACGGCCTCGTGTTTCGTCGCCAGACCGATACGTCGAAGGAATCCGAGTTCCGCCAGATCGGCGTCGAACGCTTCGGCAAGCGCGACGCCATCGGCGCCGCCGAAAGCGCGATCATCAACGCTTCGCTCACCGCGTGTCGGAGCGCTGGCGTGGCGCCGCGCATGCGGCTGGGCGATGTGGCGTTGTTTGAGGCGCTCGTCGATGCCTGCGGACTGGCGGATGCATGGTCACGGCGGATCAAGCGCGCGTTCGCGCGGCCGGGCGGTCTGGCGGGTGTGCTGAAGGCGGCGGCGTCGGAAGCGCCGGCGGCCGACAACGCGATGGGGCAGGCGCTCGCCAGCATGAGCGAGGCGCGCGCCGAAGCGGTGGTGGAGGAGCTGCTGACCGACGCGCGCATCGTCGTGGTCGGCACGCGCACCGTGGGCGAGATCGCCGCGCGATTGCGCGAGAAGGGGCGTGTGGAGGCCGCGCCCGCGCCCGCAGCATCCGCGCTCGCGGTGATCGCCGATGCGGTGGCGCTGGAGGCGGCGCCCGACAAGGCATTTGCTGAGCTGGGCAAGATAGCAAGGCGCGCAGGCGTGCGGGATGCTGCGCTGCTCACCACCGCCATCGATCGCGCCGCACAGCGCGGGGCGGCGGTGACGGACAAACCCGACGCGACGTTCTCCGCCGGCTTCGGCCGCGGCCTCGCGTACTACGACGGGTTTGTCTTCGAACTGGAAGCGCCGAAACTTGGCCAACGCGCCAGCCTCGGCGGCGGCGGCCGGTACGACGGCTTGCTGCAGCGTGTCGCGACGAGCGAAGGCGGCGGCCCGAAAGATGTGGCCGCGTGGGGCGCTATCGGGTTCGCCTTGCGGCCGCAGCGCATCGACGAGGCCGCGTCATGACGGCGCTCACCATCGCACTGCCGTCCAAGGGACGATTGCAGGAGCAGACCCTCGCGTACTTCGCCGATTGCGGGTTGGCGATTTCCAAGGACGGCGGCCAGCGCGGCTACGCCGCGAAGATGGCCGGGCGCCCCGACGTGGATGTGCGCCTCCTGTCGGCGGGCGACATCGCGGCGGCGCTGCGCGACGGCACCGTGCACGCGGGCGTCACCGGTGAAGATCTGCTGCGCGAGCTTGGGCCCGCGTTCGCGCGCGTGGCGTGCGTGCTGCCGCTTGGCTTCGGACGCGCTGATCTGGTCGTGGCCGCGCCCTCGGCGTGGCTCGACGTGACGACGATGGCCGATCTCGACGAGGTGGGCGAAGCCGTGCGCGCACGCACCGGGCGGCGGCTGCGGATCGCCACCAAATATGTCCGGCAGGCGCACGCGTTCTTCGCGGCGCGGGGCGTCGATGACTACCGCATCGTGGAAAGCCTCGGCGCCACCGAGGGCGCGCCCTCGGCGGGGGTCGCCGACGTGATCGTCGATATCACCACCACAGGGGCGACACTGTCAGCCAATCACCTGAAGCCGCTGGCCGACGGGCTCATCCTGAAGAGCCAGGCCCAGCTCGCCGTCAGCCGCGACGCCGAGTGGTCCGAGCCGGTGCGGGCCGCGTTCGCCGGCATCCTCGACCAGATCGAGGCGCGGGGCCGGGGGCGGACCCTGAAACTCATCCGGGTGGCGCACGGACAAGCTCTCAGACCTGCCATCGAATCTTTGGTGCAAGCTCTCAAAGGACGCATGGCGACGGGGTTCAGTGGTCATGACGGGTCCGCAGAACACTCAGCCTTCTACGTGCCGGCGGAGCGGGCGCCTGAGGCCTGCGCGGCGGCGGCGGCGCTGGGGGCCGGGCCGGCCGGTGTCTTCGCCGCCGACTTCGTGTTCGAGGCCGATAACCATCTCAGCCGGGGCTTCCGGGCCGCGCTGGCGCGGGAATAGGCAGTTGCGCCGCCAATAGCGGCGCCAGGGGCTTGACGGCGACCACGTGTCGCTGTCACAAAAGCGTGCGTTTCGGGGAGGAGACGCCTCCAGTTCGCGCTCGGTCTTCCGGCTGCCGCGGTGGAAGCAAGCAACACCACACGGCCGTAGGGTTCGCCCTGCGGCCGTAGTGATGTCCGGGGGCGCCCTGGTTGTCCTGATCGTTGTGACAGCTCCCGCCCGCCCCCACCCTTCCTCCCCCCACATTGCCTTACGGGCAGGCCTTTCCGTCTCTCCCAGCTTCGCTATGGTGCCCCGAACACGATGTCGCGACCGCTCACCAATAGGGCGGCGTGCAGGGGAGAAACGGCATGAAGCGCATCGGCGCCACGGCGATTCTGGTCGCCGCCCTCGCTCTCGCTGGCTGTCAGAAATCGGGCGGCGGCGACGTCGA